>NZ_JACARN010000099.1:0-23188 GCF_013386605.1 Pseudomonas sp. IPO3749
TGGCGACGTTGAACGAGAACTGACCGGCATCGTAATGACGCTTCTTCGCTGCCGGTGTGGCCGCGAACAGCTTGCGTACGTTGTCGAACAGGCCGGTATAGGTCGCCAGGTTCGAGCGCGGCGTGCGGCCGATGGGTTTCTGGTCCACCTGCACCAGGCGGCGGATGTGCTCCAGCCCGGCGCTGATGTGCCCGCCGCTGGTTTGCGGCGCGTCGTCTTCCAGGCTCGGTTCTTCGTCGTTTTCCACCACGCGACCAAGACCGGCGCCCACCAGCTCAAGCAGCGCCTGGCTGACCAGGCTGGACTTGCCCGACCCGGAAATCCCGGTGACCGCCGTGAAGCAGCCCAACGGGAAATCGACGTTCAGGTCCTTGAGATTATTGCGCGTCACCCCTTGCAGTTTCAGCCAGCCGGTCGGCTCGCGGCGCACTTGCTCCGATACACGCTTGTCAGCAAACAAATACTCACGGGTCTGCGACGCCTGCACCTGCGCCAATCCTGCCGGCGGGCCGCTGTACAACACCTGCCCGCCATGCTCGCCGGCGGCCGGACCCACATCGATCAGCCAATCGGCGCGGCGCATGGTTTCCAGGTCGTGTTCCACCACAAACAACGAATTGCCTGCGGCTTTCAGTCGGTCCAGAGCGGTGAACAACGCCTCGCCATCCGCCGGATGCAGGCCCGCCGAGGGTTCATCCAATACATAGATCACGCCGAACAACTGCGAACCCAACTGGGTCGCCAAACGCAACCGTTGCAACTCCCCTGATGACAGGGTTGGTGTGCTGCGTTCCAAAGACAAATAACCCAGGCCCAACTCGGTCAACGTGCTGACCCGCTCCAGCAAATCCTGGGCAATCCGCTGGGCAGCCAGGCGCTTTTCCACCGACAGTTTCATCTTGTCTTGCCCCGCCGCCACTGGCCGCAGCAACTCGGCCAATTGCGCCAACGACAACTGCGACAACTCACCGATGTCCACCCCGGCAAACTTCACCGACAGCGCGGCCTTGGTCAGGCGTTTGCCCTCGCACAGCGGGCAGGCGCTGCCCTGCATGAACTGCGAGACGCGCTTCTTCATCAGCGCGCTCTGGGTGTGGGCAAAGGTGTGCAGGATGTAGCGCCGGGCGCCCATGAAGGTGCCTTGGTAGCTCGGCTCCAGTTTGCGCTTGAGCGCGTCGCGGGTCTGTTCCGGCGTGAAGCCGGCGTAGACCGGTGCGGTGGGGGTGTCCTCGGTGAACAGGATCCAGTCGCGCTGCTTTTTCGGCAGGTCGCGCCAGGGGATATCCACGTCGTAGCCCAACGTCACCAGGATGTCGCGCTGGTTCTGGCCCTGCCACGCCAATGGCCAGGACGCCACCGCACGCTGACGGATAGTCAGCGAAGGGTCCGGCACCATCAGCGCTTCGGTCACCTCGTACACGCGGCCCAGGCCATGGCATTGCGGGCACGCGCCCTGGGGCAGGTTGGGCGAGAAGTCCTCGGCGTACAGCATCGGTTGTCCCGGCGGATAGCTGCCGGCGCGGGAGTACAGCATGCGGATCAGGCTCGACAGCGTGGTCACGCTGCCCACCGACGAGCGCGCGCTCGGCGTGCCGCGCTGCTGTTGCAGGGCCACGGCGGGGGGCAGGCCTTCGATGCTGTCCACGTCCGGCACGCCGACCTGGTCGATCAGCCGCCGCGCATACGGCGCCACCGATTCGAAGTAACGCCGCTGCGCCTCGGCATACACCGTGGAAAACGCCAGGGACGATTTGCCGGAGCCCGATACGCCGGTAAACACCACCAGGGCATCCCGAGGAATATCCACATCGACGTTACGCAGGTTGTGTTCGCGGGCGCCGCGCACGCGGACGAAACCGCTTGGCTGGGCAGTGATCGCAGGGATGTTGCGCTGTGAAGTCATGGACAACCTTGTCGGGCGGTGAGCACGCTGCGCACCCGTTGCGTCAGGGCGTCGGGGCTGTAGGGTTTGCTCAGCAGATGAATGTCGGCGCTCAGCAGATGATTGCTGGAGAGAATGTCACGGGTATGGCCGGAGGTGAACAGCACGGCAACGGGAGGATGCTGCACACGGGCCCAGTCGGCCAGGTCGGTGCTTTTGACGCGGCCGGGCATGACCACATCGGTAAAGATCAGCTCCGGCTGCAAACCGGCTTGCAGCTTGAGCATGGCCTGGTCACCGTCATCGGCCGTGAGCACGGTGTAGCCGGACTGTTCGAGCAACTCGACGACGGTCAGGCGCACGCCTTCGTTGTCCTCGACCACCAGGATGGTTTCCTGGCCGCCACTCTGGGGGATCTGGTCGATATGCACATCGAGGCTTTCCGGCTCCAGGCTGTGGGGGAAATACATCTGCACCACAGAACCCTTGCCCTCCTCGCTCCACATCTCCACATGCCCGCCGCTCTGGCGCACAAAACCAAACACCATGCTCAGGCCCAGGCCGGTGCCATGGCCTTCGCGCTTGGTGGTGAAGAAGGGTTCGAACGCGCGTTTCAGCGTGGACTCGGACATGCCCACTCCGGTGTCGATGACCGCCAGACGCACATATTCGCCGGGCTTGATGCTTTTGCCCGCGCAGTCGTCGGGGTTAAGGATGATGTTCTCGCCAGTGATACGGATCACGCCCTCGCCCTGCATGGCGTCCCGGGCGTTGATCGCCAGGTTGAGCAGCGCATTTTCCAGCTGGTTGCGGTCGACGTTGATAAACCAGGAGTCCTGGGGCAATTGCACATCAATGTGGATGGTTTCCCCCAGCGCCCGTTGCAGCAGTTCGCCAAGCCCCGCGTAGATGCGTTGCGGGTTGTACACCGCTGGTGACAAGGGTTGGCGACGCGCAAACGCGAGCAATTGCGACGACAGCTTGGCCCCACGCTCCACCGCGGCAATGGCCGCGGCGACACGGCGCTGCACCTGGGCGTTGTCCGGTTCGTGGCGGGCCAGCAAATGCAGGTTGCCGGCGATCACTTGCAGCAGGTTATTGAAGTCGTGGGCCACGCCGCCGGTCAGGCCGCCGATGGCTTCGAGTTTCTGCGACTGACGCAGTTGGTCCTCGGCAGCGGAGCGCGCCTGCACTTCAGCGGCGACCCGTTGCTCCAGGTTATGCGTGAGTTCCTGGCGCACCTGTTCAGACTTCACCAGCTCGGTGGTCTCCACCACAATCGCCAATACCCCGGCGGGTTGCTGGTTGTCGCCAGCGACCGGGCTGTAATACAGGTCCAGCCACACGGTTTCCGGCCTGCCGTTGCGCAACAGCACCAGGTCCTTGTTGTTGAACGACAGGGTGCCGCCAGCCAGGCAAGTGTCCATCACATGACGATTGAATTCGGCCACTTCCGGCCAACCCAGCTCTACCGGCGTGCCCAGCAGGTACGGGTGACGGCCACCGGCAAACGCCGAGTAGCTGTCGTTGTAGATCATATAGCCCCATTGGCCCCACAGCATCACCATGGGCACGGGTGACGCCAGCATCATCTGCACCGTGCAGGTCAGGCTGGTGGACCATTGGTCGATAGGACCCAGGTCGGTGGTCGCCCAATCGAACGCACGGATCCGCTGGGCCATTTCACCGGCCCAGCCTTCACAGCCGTGGGGATTGGATAAGAATTGCATCATTGAACTCTGTGCAAAGAAAAGACAGCCGCAAAATTTGGAGCGCACCAGGGCCGGATGGTTTCATCTTGTATAACTTAGGGGGTAATCACCGCAGAAGCCACTGGCCCTAATGAAAATCCCGGCTGCGCACCGTGATGCCTTCCAGTAACGGCGTCAGGTCGGTGAGACGCCCGGCGATCAGGTGCCGCACTTCGCCCACCGCTTCCCAGCGGCCGTCCACTTTCAGCAACCGCGAGCCGACCAATGCCTGGCGTTGACGCTCAGCCAGGTCACGCCAGACCACCACATTGAGGTTGCCGAATTCATCTTCCAGGGTGACAAAGGTCACCCCGCTCGCCGTGCCCGGACGCTGACGACCGGTGACCAGCCCCGCGACGCTGACATTGCGCCCATGCTCCACCGCCATCAGCTCCTGGGAACTGCGGCAGCGCCGCTTGCGCAGCTCCGCCCGCAGCAACGCCAATGGATGCGGGCCCAGGGTGGTGCCGACCGTGGCGTAGTCGGCGTGCAGGTCCTCGCCCACGGTGGGCGTCGGTAACTCCACCACAGCTTCGTCCGGGCTTGGCAGGCCGGCAAACAGCCCGAGTTGCTTGTGTACGCCGGCCACTTCCCAACGCGCCGTGTGCCGGTTGCCGGCCAAGGCACGCAAGGCACCGGCATCCGCCAGCAGTGCCTTGGCGCGTGCATCCAGCCCGGCACGCGCGTCCAGGTCGGCAATATCGCTGAACGTCCGACGTTGGCGCGCCGCTTCGATGCGCCGCGCGTCCTCTTCGCGAAACCCTGCGATCATGCGCAAGCCCATGCGAATCGCCGGCTGTGCGCCGTCGATCGGCTCCAGGCTGCAATCCCAGTCGCTGGCCTGCACGTCCACCGGGCGGATCTGCAAGCGATGGCGCCGCGCGTCTTGCAGGATCTGATCCGGGCTGTAGAAACCCATGGGCCAGCTGTTGATCAGCGCACAGGCAAACGCCGCCGGCTCATGGCACTTGAGCCAGCAACTGGCGTAGGTCAACAAGGCGAAACTGGCCGCGTGGGACTCGGGGAAGCCATAGCTGCCAAAGCCCTTGATCTGCTCGAAAATCTGCGCGGCAAAGGCCTCGGTGTAACCGTTTTTCAGCATGCCGGTGCGCAGGCGCGCCTGGTGCGGTTCCAGGCCACCGTGGCGTTTCCAGGCGGCCATGGAACGGCGCAACTGGTCAGCTTCGCCGGGGCCATAATCGGCGGCGACCATGGCGATCTGCATCACCTG
This sequence comes from Pseudomonas sp. IPO3749, assembly GCF_013386605.1. NCBI lineage: Bacteria > Pseudomonadati > Pseudomonadota > Gammaproteobacteria > Pseudomonadales > Pseudomonadaceae > Pseudomonas > Pseudomonas sp. IPO3749. Next base: position 4,865 of record NZ_JACARN010000099.1, read on the forward strand.
TTCCTGGAACAGCGGAATGCCGAGGGTACGTTTCAACACCACTTCCAGTTCCGGCGAAGGATAAGTGGTTGCCTCCTCCTTGTTCCGCCGTCGCAAGTACGGGTGCACCATGCCGCCCTGGATCGGCCCCGGCCGCACGATGGCGACCTCGATCACCAGGTCATAGAACGTCTGCGGCTTGAGCCTGGGCAACATCGACATCTGCGCCCGCGACTCGATCTGGAACACACCGATGGTGTCGGCCTTGCTGATCATCGCGTAAGTGGCCGGGTCTTCCTTGGGCACCGACGCCAGGCTCATGTCACGGTTGCGATGGCGGCGCAGCAGATCGAAACAACGACGGATAGCGCTGAGCATGCCCAAGGCGAGGATATCCACTTTAAGCAGGCCGACGGCGTCGAGGTCGTCCTTGTCCCACTGGATGATGGTGCGCTCGGCCATGGCGGCATTTTCCACCGGCACCAGGGTGTCCAGCGGGTATTCGGAAATCACGAAGCCGCCAGGGTGCTGGGACAGGTGCCGAGGGAAGCCGATCAATTGCTGGGTCAGCGTGAGCACGCGGCGCAGGATCGGGCTGTCGGGGTCGAAGCCACCTTCGCGCAGGCGCTCCAGCGGAGGCGCTTCGTCACTCCAGCGCCCGCAGCAGTCAGCCAGGGCGTTGATCTGGTCTGGCGGCAACCCCAAGGCTTTGGCCACATCGCGCACCGCGCCGGACGCGTGGTAACTGCTGACCACCGCCGTCAGCGCCGCGCGGGTGCGACCGTAACGCTGGAACACGTACTGCAGCACTTCTTCGCGGCGTTCGTGTTCGAAGTCCACGTCGATATCCGGCGGCTCATTGCGCTCCCTGGAGAGGAAGCGCTCGAACAACATGCTGGTCAGGCTCGGGTCGATCTCGGTGATGCCCAAGGCAAAACACACCGCCGAGTTGGCCGCCGAGCCGCGTCCCTGGCACAGGATCGACCGGCTGCGGGCAAACTGCACAATGTCGTGCACCGTGAGGAAATAGCTTTCGTAACCCAACTCGCTGATCAACTCCAGCTCGCTGTCGATCTGCTGCAAGGTCTTGGCGTCGACACCCTGCGGCCAACGTTTGGCGATGCCTTCTTCGGTCACGGCGCGCAGCCAGGATTTGGCATTGTGGCCGGCAGGCACCAGTTCGCGCGGATAGTGATAGCGCAATTGGCTGAGGTCAAAGGTGCAGCGGCGGGCAATAGCCTGGGTTTCGTCGAGCAACGACGCGGGATACAACGCTCCTAACGCTTCCAGGCTGCGCAGGTGCCGCTCGCCATTGGGGTGCAGCCGCGTACCGGCTTCGGCCACCGGTACATGATGGCGGATGGCGGTCATGGTGTCTTGCAGGGCGCGGCGGCCGCGCACATGCATGTGCACATCGCCGCAAGCCACTGCCGGGATGTGCAGGCTGGCAGCCAATTGCAGGCGTTGTTCCAGATAGCGAGCATCGTCCTGGCCGCAATGCAGGTGCACCGCCAGCCACAGGCGTTCGGCGAAGGTTCGGCACAGCCATTGGACGTCGGCCTGGGTGTCGCTGTCTTCGGCCACCCACAGCGCCAGCAGGCCGGGCAGCGGTTGGTCGAAGTCCTCGCGCAGCAGGCGATAGCAGCCTTTTTCGGCACGCCGCCGGGCCAGGGTGATCAAGCGGCACAGGTGCTGGTAGCCGCTGAGGTTTTCCACCAGCAGCACCAGTTTCGGACCGTTGTCGATGCGCACCTCGCTACCGATGATCAACGGCAACTCCACCGCCTTCGCCGCCTGCCAGGCACGCACGATGCCGGACAAGGTGCATTCGTCGGTGATCGCCAGGGCGCTGTAGCCTTGGCGCTTGGCGCGCTCGAACAGTTCCAGCGCACTGGAAGCGCCGCGCTGGAAGCTGAAGTTGGACAGGCAGTGCAGCTCGGCGTAGCTCATGCAAACCAGCCCTGCAGCCACAAGCCATCGCCCTGCCCCACGGTGCGAAAGGCCCAGCCTTGCTGACCGGCGCGGGTCTGGATCAGGTAGTAGTCGCGGCGAACATCGGCGCCGTCCCACCAGCCGGACTCGATGCGTTCCGGGCCCATGAGGATCTGCACGCCCTGCTCGCCCAGCAAGGTCGGCTCGCTCAGTAGCCAACCGGGGCGCTGCACTGTGTTCAAGGTTGGGCACGGATTTTTATCCGCCGTCGCTTGCCAGGCGCATTCGGGGCGGTGGTCGGCGTGAAAGCGCAGGCCCTGCACCGCCTCATCACCCAAGCGGGCACGCAGGCGTTCGCGCAGTTGCTCCCAGGGCAGGGTTTGCTGCGGGCGGTCGTCGAACAGGTCCTGGCGCTGGGGCACAAACACCGGCAGGTCCTGGGCCACCAGGCGAAAGCCGCGTACCGGTGAAGTGACCTGGACTTGCTCCAGTCGGCCCCGGGCCAATTCAAACAGCATCGCCGGTTCACGCTCAGCACTGAGCAGGCCGACCTTGATCACGCTGTCGGGCGCCTGGGCGTGTTCCAAATGCAGGTCGAAACGCTGCACGCCACTGTCGCGGCCACACAGGAACGCGGACAGATCGCCCGTCAAACGCCTTAACGGAAACAGCAGCGCCTGATGGGATTGCACGTCAAAATTCAGTTCGATACGCACATCGAACCGGTCTGGCGGCTGATAGAACGCCAGGCCCAGCGGCCGCTGCCCGGCCAGTGCGTCCAGGTGCTTGAGCAGGCTGGCTTCAAAGCGGCGTGCCAGGGTATGCCGAGGCAGCGCCTGCACCTGGGCCAATGTGCGCAGGCCCATGCGCGACAAGGCCGTGGCGGCCTGCGGGTCGAGGCCGGCGCGGTCGATGGGCAACGGCGCCAGGGCCTGCATCAAGCCGTCATCCTGCACCGCCAGGCCATCCTTGATATTCGCCAGCACCCGCGCCGCTACCGGGTTAGGCGCAGCGACGATACGGTGACGAAAACCCAGTTCGGTCAACTCCTTGCGCAAGCGCGCTTCAAAGCGTGGCCAAGGGCCGAACAACCCCAGGCTCGACTCGATCTCGAACAACAAGGCGCGCGGATAATACAGGCTGACCTGGGAGCTGAACTGATAGGCCCAGGCCGCGAGGAACTGCTGGTAACGCTCGATCTCGGCGGGATCGTATTCGGCGCTGGCAAAGCTCTTGGCCAGCGCATGCGCCGCCGTCAGGGATTGGCCGGGGCGCAGGCCCAGGGCGCGAGCGGCATCGTTGACGGTTTGCAGCACACGGCGTTGCGGCGTGCCGGCCAGCAAGACCAGGGGTTGGTCCGGCTCGGGATGCACACGCTGCACCCCGTCCAGCGCCAATTGCGGGAAGACAATACACACCCAGCGCATGGCAACCTCAATGCCCCGCCAGTGCAATCGGCGCCGGATGGGCCAGGCCGCCCCGGCACTTGAGCACGCGCACCTGCGCGGGTTTGGCCTCCACGGCCAGGCGCAGGGCGGCAGGTGATGAGTTGATCGCCTCACTCAAGGCACGCCAGGCAAAGGCCAGGGTCTGTCCGGTTTCCGCCGCCACCTGCAGGCGCCGCAGCGCGCGGTCATCGGCCTTGCGCGGCCAGCACAACACCGCGCCGCAACTGCCGGAACGCAAGCATTGTTCCACCGCCCATAAGGCATCGCGCTCCTCGGCCTGGATCACCGACAGCAAGCGCAGGTCCACCCCGGCGTTCTGCCAGGCATGGGGGTACGGTGTGTAGGGCGGCGCCACCAACACAATGCGCTCCCCCGCCTTTGACAAATGGGCCAGGGTCGGCAGCACCAGTTGCAGTTCGCCCACCCCCTCCTTGGCCATGAGGATTTCACTCAAGGCCGCCTCCGGCCAGCCGCCCGTGGGCAACACCGCATCCAGCGCCGCCAACCCGGTGGGGTGCACACTGGCCGGCGGCGCGGCAGGCCGGCCTTTCCAGACACGCCCGCCATTGAACAGCGTGTCCAGCGCAACCACGGCGCCCATCAGCCTTGCCTCACCAGACCGCAGAACACCCCTTCGATCGCCAGGTCCTGATCGGGCCCGACCACAATGGGTTGGTACGCGGGGTTGCGCGGCAGCAAGCGCACGCTGTCGCCCTGGCGTTCGAAACGCTTGATGGTCACTTCACCGTCCAGGCGCGCCACCACAATCTGCCCGTTCAAGGCCTCGGCGCTGCGGCGCACGCCCACCAGGTCACCATCGAGAATGCCGTCTTCGATCATCGAGTCGCCCTGCACCCGCAACAGGTAATCCGGGGTTTTCGCGAAGGTCGACGGGTCCAGTTGCAGCCGGCTGTGCACCTCTGCATCGGCCCCGATGGGCAAACCAGCCGCCACACGGCCGAGCACCGGCACATCCAGCCACTCCGGACGCTTAGGTTGATTGAGCAGGCGAATGCCGCGCGCCTGGTTCGGGTTGACCTCGATAAACCCGGCTTCCGTCAGCGCCAGCACGTGCTTGCGCGCCACGCTGCGCGAGGCAAAGCCGAACGCCTCGGCGATCTCGGCGAGGCTGGGAGGCTGGCCTTGCTGCGCGATGCGGTCGCGGATAAAGGTCAGGATGGCGGTACGGCGGGGGGTTAGAGTCGTCATGGAGTACATTTGTACTCCTGTGGGAAATTTCTGACAATAGCCGCTAGTCGTGTAGGGGACGACGAGGTTTGTCGAAACCTCCCACATGGATGCCGGATTAGCTCTACTCCCCTCCCCTGAAAAGGTCCGCAAAGTCCCTCGCCTGAATACACAGTGCGAGGGATTGCGGATGGCGTTATTTGTTTGGCCCCCGGTGGACGGGGCTGTCTCATGATCGAATTGACCAGCCAAACCATTGGTTATCTAGTACTGGCCACCCTGGATTCGAAAACGCGAGACGTCGAATCCGTCATCCGCGATTTCAAGCGCTGCCTCAATCACTACGACGCCTGGGCGGAGAGCTTTTTCAGCTTTTCGGCGCTGGATATCGAGCAGGTCTTCAAGGTCGGGGATGAAGTAGCACTGGTCGCGCCGATCAACCGCTCCCTGTTTCCCAGCACCACCACCGCCACCTGCCAGGCCAACGGCTCGTTGACCCTGGTGCACATGTTCCAGAGTTCACGCTTCGTGCCCATTGGCAATACGCCCGTGATGGTGCAACGCATCGACCCCAACGGCGGCCCGCTGGGTGAGCCCATTCATAAAACCATCGGCCCCAGCGGCATTCTCGAAATCACCGAATGTGATCGCAACCAGCAGTACCGAGTCAGTTTCTACCCCAACGTCTCCAACACGCATTTCAAGGCGCTGTACGCCTCTTACCAGGCGGTTCTCGCACCGCTGGAAGGTTGGCTGCGTGCGGAATGGACCAGCACCTTTGAACCGCTGTGGGAGGGTTATTCCGAAGCCAATTTCCTCAAACGCTACCTGTCGTTGCACCAAGCCTACGCCCGCGGTTTTGGCGAGGCACTGTATGCCCTCTGGGACAGCCTCAAGCAGCTGTTCCAGTGGCTTTCTGACCCAATGGGTTATGCGGAAAAACTCCTGCATTACCTCTCCCAGGAGGAATTCGAAAAGCTGTTGAAGCTCGGCACTGAAAGCCTCGCGAAGGGCTTGTTGGTGCTGAGCGATGAACCGCTGCTGTTCATTTATGTGTCGGCAATGGTCAGTTGGATGCGGATGTTGCCGCCGCCTTACATGAACGAGCTGCTGGGGGAAATCAGTGCCGACGTCCTGATCAATTTGCTGCTGTGTCTCGCCACCGCCGGGATGGGGATGGTGGTGCGCTTGAGTACGAAGGTGCTGGGCGGCATCAAGTCTCAGCGGGCGCGCAGGTGGTTGGAGCACATGGCTGGGCAGTTCGGGAAATTTCGTGTGGATGATCACGCCGAGGTGGCGAAGCCGATATTGCTGGGTAGCTCGGCGACGCCGATTCGGACGATTCCGGGTGTGCCGTTGAAGGCTGGGGATCAGGTGGTTGCCAACCCGGTGGCGGTGGTGCGCGACAAGGTTGGGCAGCGGACGGTGTTGGTGCGGCAGGAGCATGTGGATGATGTGCCTGTTTCTGCTCGAAATCCGGCGGGGGATGCGGCGGCATCTTCGGACAAGACCGTCACCAACGGCTGTCCGGTGTCGATGGTAACGGGCGAGGAACTGCTGACGCTGACCGATGGTGTGCTGGATGGGATCTTGCCGTTTGAGTGGACGCGGTTGTATCGCACCAGCGCGGTGGAAGTGGATTGCGGGTTGGGGTTTGGCTGGAGTCACTCGCTGGCGCATCGGCTAAGTGTGTCCGGTGATTCGGTGGTGTGGACCGATCATGAAAATCGGTCGACGACCCTGCCCTTGCCCACGGTTTCTCGGCCGGCGATTACCAATAGCCTGGCGGAAGCCGCGATCTACTTGGGGTCGTTGCCCGATGAGTTAGTCCTGTCTCAAGGGGCGCGCTTCTACCACTTTCGCGACGGTGTGCTGACGGCGATCAGCGATGCGTATGACAACCGGTTGCGCATTTCCCGTAATTACCTGGGACAGATTGAGCGGCTGGATAACGGCGTCGGGCGCTCGCTGTTCTTGCGCTATGCGTCGGGCCGCATTGTGGCGGTGGACTACCAGATTGAGCGGGCCGTGGATGACGGTCCGTTTGTCTGGGTGACGGAGCAGAACGTTGTTGCCTACGCCTATGACAATTTTGGACGACTGGTTTCAGCGACCAATGCGGTAGGCGAAAGCGAGGTTTATCGGTACGACGAGCAGCACGTCATTCTTGAGCGCAGTTTGGCCGGTGGGGCGAGTTTCTTTTGGGCGTGGGAACGGCCTGGTAAGGCGGCGCGATGTGTCCGCCATTGGGCCAGTTTCTCGCAGATGGATACGCGGTATGCCTGGGACGATAACGGCCAGGTCACGGTGTTTAACGCTGATGGCAGTCAGGAAGTCTATGTGCATGACCAGCGCGCGCGGCTGGTGCGGCGGGTGGATCCTGACGGCGCTGAGCACTTCAAATCCTACGATGACAAAGGCCGGCTGACGGTTGAGCAGGATCCGTTGGGGGCGATTACGGCGTATCAGTACGACGAAGCCGGACGTCTGGTGGCGCTGTTTCCGGGGGATGATGAGCCGACGACCTACGAGCATGACAATGGATTCGTACGGGTTGTAAGGCGGGGTCAGGCGGTTTGGAAATATGAGCGTAATGATCAGGGCGATGTTACGCGCAAGATCGATCCTGACGGCAATGCGACTGACTACAGCTACAACACACGCGGGCAACTGACGCAGGTTTGGCTGCCGGATCACAGCTGTCATCGGCTGGTTTGGAATGAGCGTGGGCAGTTGCTTGAGGAGCAGTTGCCGAATGGCGGCGTTAAGCGCTATCGCTATAACAACCTTGGACGGCAAGTTGCGCTTGAGGACGAGCATGGCGCGCTAACCCAGTATCAATGGGACGCAGCAGGCCGCTTGCTGAAACTGACTCAGCCCGACGGTGCCACACGGGAACACAGCTACAACGCTTACGGAAAAATCACCTCCGAACGCGATGAGCTCGGCCACGTCACCCGCTACGAATACGCCGACGGCCTGCACCTGATCAGCCGTCGCATCAATGCTGATGGCAGTCAGGTTAAATACCGTTACGACAATGTGCGGTTGTTGCTCACCGAGATCGAAAACGAGGTGGGTGAAACCTACCGGCTCCAATATCACGCCAATGGATTGATCCAGCAGGAAACCGGGTTTGATGGGCAGCGCACGGCTTACGTGTATGACCTCAACGGCAACCTTCAGGAAAAGACCGAACACGGTGATGACGGTAGTCAGTTGGTTACCCGCTACGAGCGCGACTATGCCGGTCGGCTTGTACGAAAAACCCTGCCCGACGGCAACTTGGTCGATTACGCCTACGACCGCCAAGGCAACCTCCTAAGCGTCGAAGACGGCCACTGGGCGCTGGCCTACGAGTACGACAGCCAAAACCGCCTCACCGCCGAACACCAAGGCTGGGGCACGCTGCGCTATGGCTACGACGCCTGCGGCCAACTGCAAAACCTGCGGCTGCCCGACAACAATCGGGTGGCGTTCAACCACGACAAAGGCGGTCACCTCGCCACCGTCGAACTGAACGGTGAAACCCTTACCTCCCATCTGTTCAAATCCGGCCAGGAACACCAGCGTCAGCAAGGCCAGCTGATCAGCCACTACCACTACGACGACCAGCAACGCCTGCACGCCCACGCCGTCACCCAACAGCAACACACCCTTTACCAACGCCACTACGACTACGACAAATCCGGCAACCTCATCCGCCTGCACGACACCCGCAAAGGCGAGCACTACTACCACTACGACCCGCTCAGCCGCCTCACCCGCGCCGACCACTCCCAAGGCGAACTGGAACACTTCGCCCACGACCCGGCCGGCAACCTGCTCATGCAAGACCGCCCCGGCCCCGACATCGTGGCGGGCAATCGCCTAATGATCCAAGGCTACCATCACTACGACTACGACGCCTTCGGCAACCTTATCCGCGAACGGCGTGGCAAAGGCCATCAACTCGTCACCGAATACCGCTATGACTGCCAGCACCGGCTGATCGGGATTAAAAAGCCCAACGGCCAGACTGCCAGCTATCGCTATGACCCGTTCGGTCGTCGGATCAGCAAGACCGCTGATAGCACAACTACCGAGTTCTTCTGGCAAGGCGACAGACTCATCGCCGAGCACCACGCGGATCGCCATCGCAGTTATCTCTACGAACCAGACAGCTTCCGTCCGCTAGCTTTGCTGGAAGGTTTTGGTCCAAAGGAAACCAAGGCCTACCACTACCAACTCGATCACTTGGGTACGCCGCAGGAACTCACCGATACCAACGGCGAAATCGTCTGGTCTGCGCATTACCGTTCTTATGGCGAAATCAGCCGCCTCGACATAGGACAAGTCGACAACCCGCTTCGTTTTCAGGGCCAATACTTCGACCCAGAAAGCGGGCTGCACTACAACCGTCATCGCTACTACAATCCGGATATTGGTCGCTATCTGACACCGGACCCGGTGAAGCTGGCGGGTGGGATTAATACGTACCAATACGTACCCAATCCTACGGGGTGGGTGGATCCACTGGGTTTGAACAGATGTCCAGGTGAAGGGGGATGCAAACCCACATCTGGCCCTCCAGAGTCTTCAGCACAAGCGTCAATTACGAAATCGGAGCCCAACCCACCGGCTCCAAACCGAGATGAGGAATACCTTTTCCGCGGAGATAAAATCCCCCCAAGCGAGGTATTTAAAAATGGTTTCAAAAGCAAAGGTAACAGCGAGGACCTATATTTGCACGCCGTTGACAGCGATGACCCGCCAAGCAACTTTATTAGTACATCGCCCCTTCGTACAGTAGGTATCACCTTTGCTACCAGCTACGGAGAGAAGAAGGGTTATTTGTACACGCTTAAAAGTATCGAAGGGCATGATATAAACCTAGAACTAGGTAGCCAGACACCATATCCAAAAGAAAAAGAATTTGCCATTCACCACAAAATAAATCCTGAGGACGTTTTAGGAGCCACACCAGTCAAGGCTGACGGGAGTTATGTAGGATATTCGATCCCGAACCCAAACAGGAAATAAAATGAAAACGCAAAAAATACCCGCAATAATCGGCAATCAGAAAACAGAAGTGACTGTAAAATATGACACCTCGAAATCACTCATGGTTTTTTCAGAGGCTGATAATTTTAAAACCATTTACGAAGGAAGAGACATGTATGTCTGCCTCGCAAAAATCAGGGCAGACTTCCCCCACATAACATTTTTATGCAAAGGTGCGAAGTTAAATGTCAAGCCCTCAAGAATGGCATCTCAAATGAGTGCTGGTCTTGTCGCATACGAGATGACGCTAGGCAAGCAAGCAACTAACGAAAACATCGTTCACCTGTTCGATTATGAAGAGGACAACCTTACAAACAACCCACAAGAACAGATTGACTTCTTTAAAAAATGGCTGGCATCACTAGGCGCCCAAGATTATGAAAAATTCAACTGAGTCTTACTTCATATGAATACTCAACGTTTCCCACCGTCCTGTAGTGAGCGAGCTTGCTCGCGCTGGGTCGCGAAGCGGCCCCAATCCAGGCAATGGTTTTTTTGTTATATCGCAGTGTCTGTTTTAGGGCTGCTCCGCAGCCCGACGCAGGGTAAACCTGCTCACCACAGAGATCGAGTTCACACAGCAATCAACCCACTCACCACCCCTCTTTGAGCATCCGCAACTCCAAATGCTGCAACAACATAATCGTCTTCCCATCCACAATCTCCCCACTCTGCACCATCCCCAGCGCCTGCTCGAACCCCAGCTCCAACACCTCGATATCCTCACCCTCCTCTTCCAAACCGCCTCCGCTCCCCACCCGATCCCCCGGCTGATACTCACCGATAAAAAAGTGAATCCGCTCCGTCACCGACCCCGGGCTCATGAACGCTGCGTAGATCTTCTCCACATGCCCCACGCGATACCCGGTTTCCTCTTCCGCTTCCAGGCGAATACGTTCTTCGGGGCTGGCGTTGTCGAGTAAACCGGCCGCCGCCTCGATCAGGTAGCCGGGATAGTCATTGACGAACGTTGGCATGCGAAATTGGCGAATCAGCAACACCGTGCGCTGCTCGCGGTTGTACAGCAGGATGGTCGCGCCATTGCCGCGGTCGTATACCTCGCGGGTCTGGGCTTGCCAGCTGCCGTCACGGCGGCGCAGGTCGAAGCTGTATTTTTTCAGCAGGTACCAGTTTTCCGAGAGGGTTTCTTCGGCGGTGATGCGAACGAGGCTGTGGTCCATGCTCGGGTTTCTCAAGAAAAAGATTGTGTTTGTTTGATGCTGCTCCAGGCAGCGGCGACTGCTTCGGCGCTGCCCGCTTTGATCCGTGCCAGGTTGCGCGGGTAGTCCACCCCTGGGTTTTCGGTGAAGCGCGTGGCCGTGAATTGGCCGTTGCTGGCGCGCAGGATATAACCCGTGTCCTCGCACCGCTCAGAGGCGAGGAACAGCACCCCCGGCGTCACCCAGTCGGGCTTGAGTTCATCCGGTTCTTCAATCACGCCCCACATGCGCGTCTTGGCAACCGGCGAGATTGCATTGACCTTGATCCCGGCCTCCACGCCCTCATGGCTCAACGCGTTCATGATCCCCAGTTGCGCCATCTTGCCGGCGCTGTAGGCCACCAGGCCGGTCTGCTCATATTGCGCATACATGGCGCGGTCGGAGGTGGTGAGGATGATGCGCGGTGCGGATGAGCGCAGCAGGTGCGGCCAGGCGTGCTTGCACAGCCACAGCGGTGCGTAGAGGTTGATGTCCATGGCGCGTTGCAGGAACGCGGCGTCAAGGTCGGCGATGGCCTGGTAACCGACCCAGCCGGCGTTGTGAATCAGGATGTCGAGTTGGCCGAAGGCCTCGATGGCATACGCGATCAGTTGCTCGCAGCCCGCGTTCGTGGACAGGTCGCCCCCATGGCCGATCACGTTCAAGCCTTCGGCCAGCAGGGTTTCTGCCGCTGCCTGGACCACCGAGGCATCGCTGCCCGCGCCGGCATTGTCGGCACCGATATCGCTGATCACCACCCGTGCGCCACCCATGGCCAAAGCCCGTGCATAGCTGAGCCCCAACCCGCGTGCGCCGCCGGTGACGAGTGCGGTTTTGCCTGTGAAGTCCATGTGCTTGCTCTCCTGTTCGGGCCGCCCACCCTAACAACCTCGGCGCGCCTTGTTCAATGCTGTAATACTTTGCAAGCAATCCCCGTTGACGGCTGTCGAATTAATTCCTGCCCGATTGGGCCATCTGGTAAAACCCCTGCTTCACCTTTTTCCTGGAACCTTCATGTCCTCTCGTTTCTTCTCGCGCCTGAGCCTGCGCTGGTTTCCCCTGGTGTGCATGGCGTTGTTGATCGTCGGCCTGCCGGTAGGCTGTGCTGTGCTGCAACACAAGGAGCGCGAGCTGGTGTTTCGCATCGAGCCGGGCACCGCCAGTTGGTACAGCGGCTTGCCCAAGGCAGTGCAGGAATTCGAACTCAAGCCGGCCAGTTTCAAAGCCGGACAGAATATCCATGGCTGGTGGTACCCGGCGGACAAGAAAGACGCGCCCGCCATCCTCTACCTGCACGGCGTGCGCTGGAACCTGACCGGGCAACTGTTTCGCATCGAGCAACTGCACGCCCTGGGTTATTCGGTGCTGGCTATCGACTATCGCGGGTTCGGCCAGAGCCACGGCGAACTGCCGTCGGAAACCACCGTGTATGAAGACGCGCGCATCGCCTGGGAACGTTTCCAGGTGCTGCAACCGGACCCGAATAAACGCCTGATCTACGGGCACTCACTCGGCGGCGCAGTGGCCATCGACCTGGCTGCCGAATTGGGCAGGCAGACTCCGCTGCCGGTGCGCGGGCTGGTGATCGAATCCACCTTCACGTCGCTGGCGGATGTGGCCACGGCCGTGGCGAACACCTCATTGCCGGTGCGCTGGTTGCTGTCGCAGAAATTCGACTCCATCGACAAGATTGCCGATATCCATATGCCGCTGCTGGTGGTGCATGGCCTGGACGATCGCTACGTACCGCCGCGTTTCAGCCAGCAATTGTTTGAAGCCGCCCAGGAACCCAAGCGGCTGTTAATGGTGCCCGGTGCCAGCCATAACAACAGCATGAGCCTGGCGGGTCGCAGCTATGGCCAGGCGCTGGACAAGCTGATGCAAGCGAAGATGCCGGCGCAGGTTGTCACGCACTCCACAGGTCGCAGCGGCGACTCGTAAAAGCGTATTTCGGCACTGGGTTCGCGCTTGCGTGTCAAGCGCAAACCCTGCCCATGCTGGGCCAAAACAGAAGTTGATCAAATAATAACCTCTGCCGAAATCGCCAACCCTGCCGGGGCTTCGCAAAGTTATCCACAGAGATACCCACGGTTTTCGTGGACAACTCTTTTTATATTTTTACGTTTTTTTTGCTCAGCAAACGCTTTCAGGAAATGTACCGGGCAACAAAATCTCGCGATTCACATCGCGTATATCGTTATACCCACACAAGGCCATCGACACGTCCAACTCACGGGCGATGATCTCAAGCGCCTTGGTCACACCCGCCTCGCCCATCGCGCCCAAACCATACAAATGCGGGCGGCCGATCATGGTGCCCTTGGCGCCCAATGCCATCGCCTTGAGCACGTCCTGGCCGGAACGAATGCCACCGTCGAGCCACACCTCAATGCGCTCGCCCACCGCTTCGACAATCGCCGGTAACTGGCTGATGCTCGAAGGCGCACCGTCCAATTGACGACCACCGTGATTGCTCACCACCAGTGCGTCGGCACCGGCATTCGCAGCCAGGCGTGCATCCTCCACATCGAGGATGCCCTTGATGATCAACTTGCCGCCCCAGCATTTCTTGATCCATTCCACATCGTCCCAGCTCAGGCGCGGGTCGAATTGCTGGGCGGTCCAGGACGACAGCGAACTCATGTCCGCCACGCCGTTCACGTGCCCGACGATATTGCCGAAACCCCGGCGTTTAGTACCGAGCATGCCCATCACCCAGCGTGGCTTGGTCGCCATGTTGAGGATATTCGGCAAGGTCAGTTTCGGCGGCGCCGACAGGCCATTGATCAAATCCTTGTGGCGCTGGCCGAGGATCTGCAAGTCGAGGGTCAGCACCAGGGCATCCACACCGGCAGCCTTGGCGCGCTCGATCAACTGTTCGATAAAGGCGCGGTCGCGCATCACATAGAGCTGGAACCAGAACGGCTGGCCGACGTGCTCGGCGATGTCTTCCAAAGAGCAGATACTCATGGTCGACAAGGTGTAGCGCAGGCCAAATGCTGCGGCGGCGCGCGCGGTCAGAATCTCGCCATCGGCGTGCTGCATCCCGGCCAATCCGGTCGGTGCCAGCGCCACTGGCATGGCCATCTCCTGGCCGATCATCGTGGCGCGGATCGAGCGTTGATCAATGTTGCGCGCCACCCGCTGGCGGAACTTGATGCTGGCAAAATCACTTTCATTTGCCCGGTAAGTGCTCTCAGTCCAGGAGCCGGAATCGGCGTAGTCGTAGAACATCCGTGGCACACGTTTTTGCGCGAGCTTGCGTAAATCTTCGATGGTTGTGATCAACGACATCTAGGTCACCTCTCCCTGAACTGAATGCTGAGAGTAACCGCCCATCGGCTGCGCAACCAGCCATTGCGTTTAGATAGCCGTAAGGCTAATCTCGCAAAAACCTGCAAAAAAGCGCACAAACATGCACAGCACTCATCAAGACATCGACCTGCCTTCTTTGCGCAAACAGAAGATCCTGTTGCTGCTGGAGCGCGACGGCAAAGTCACCGCCTCGGAACTGGTGGAACACTTTGCCGTGTCCCAGGACACCATCCGCCGCGACCTAGGCGAACTCGCCGCCGCCGGGCTGTTGCAACGCGTCCACGGTGGCGCCCTGCCCCGGCCCAAGGACACCGGAAAAGACTTTTTCACCCGCGTCGGCGAGACCAATGAGGCCAAGCGTCACCTCGCTCGGCTGGCGGCAGACCGTGTGGAAGAGGGGCAAATCGTACTGTTCGATTCCGGCTCGACCACGCTGCAGATTGCCCAGTCATTGCCGCGCTCGATCCGCCTCACCGTGGTCACGACATCACCGATGATCGCCATCGCTTTGGCCGACCATCCTGACGTGAAAGTCATCCTCACCGGCGGCCAACTCAACCCAGCGACGCTGTCCACCAGCGGCCATGAAACCGTGCGCATGATCCAGGGCATCAAAGCCGACCTGCTGTTCACCGGCGTCTGTGCGCTGCACCCGCAAGTGGGCATCAGCTCGCTGCATTTTGATGAAGTGGCGGTCAAGCAGGCACTGCTCGACAGCGCTTCCCATGTGGTAGCGGTGACCATGGCGGACAAACTCGGTGCCGTGGAGCCTTTTGTGGTGGCACCGTGCAGTCGCATTCACACGTTGATCACGGAGTGGCATGTGCCGAGTGTGGAGGCGTATGAGCAGTTGGGATTGGAAGTGTTACAAGTAGAGGTTTGAGGCAAACAGGCGCCCAGCGAGGCGCCTGTTTCGTTCAGCTTTTGCGGTGTTCCGGCATCTCACGCTTGGGCCCGAACATCGCCCAGGCAATCAAGCCGAACAGCGGTACAAAAATCAGGATCACCAGCCACAACCCCTTGCTCTCCCACCCCCCCGTGCTGCGCAATACGGTATTGATCGCCCACAACTCCAACAGCAGCAAAATCACCGCCAAGCCGATCCAGATATATTGAATTTCCATGCTTCACCTCCTAGGTCGTATGCATTAGGTCAAGCATCGGCCTTGAGGGTTCATTAAAAATTGCGCGAAGGGCCGCTCGTCGCCTCGGCGTCACCCTTATAAAACTTTGATTTCCTGCAGACACTCCCAATTAAGCAAGGCCAAACCTTTAGGCAATAAGGGGATTGCGTCATGAAGACCAGAATGTCCCGAAGGATTTTGCTAATCGTCAGCCTGTCAGCCCTGTTGACAGGCCCCGCCCACGCCGCATTTGGCGACAACACCCAAGCACCTGCAGCCAATGCCCTGCCGCCGGGAACCTACCCCAGCAGCCAGGCCGACGGCGACAAGAAACCCAAGGATACCGACAAGAAACCACCCAAGCCGGCCGACAGTCGTAAAGACACTCGGGAAAAGCCGCGTTCGGGCAGCTGACAGTCAGCCGAGCAGGCGGGCGAGTTCTTCGCGACAGTAATCCACAAACAACTGCACCGGCTTGGTCAGCGGTGCCCGTCGCAGCCACACGGCCGATAACCCTGAACCTGTGACCGTCTCCGCCAACGGTACACACACTACTTTTTGCCCATCATAGGTGTACTCGGTGAACGGCTTGGTCACCAGGATCGAAAATCCGAACCCCCGCCCCACCATCCCCCGCACCATCTCGATCGACGGCGAGCTGAACACGATATTCGGCGTCAACCCACGCTCTTCGAAGATGCTGACGAAGTAGGTGCGGCTCGGCAGCACGTCCAGCAAGATCATCGGTTCCAGCACCAGGTCCGCCAGCGACACCTTGGCCTGTTGCGCAAAACGATGATCGGCCGGCAACAGCGCATAAGGCTGCTGCGGCGGCATCAACGGCGTGGTCTCGATGGTCGCGCCCAGGTCGTGTTCGAACAGCATCGCCACGTCAATGCTGCCCGCCGTCAGCGCCTGCACCAGCTCCTGCTGCTCGCCATCACGAATGCGGATCTCCACCCCCGGCCAACGCGCCTTGAAACCCGCGATCAGACGTGGCAGGTACAACGGCGCCACGGTTTCGAAGCAGCCGATATCGATCTGCCCCGCCACCACGTCATTGTCCGCCAGGGCGTTTTGCTCGAACTCATGGGCCACGCGCAGCAGCTCCAGGGCCTTGCGATAAAAGCGTGCGCCGCTGGGCGTCAGTGACACACCCTGGGCGTGATGACGGATAAACAGCTGCACGCCAAAGCTGTCTTCCAGCTGCTTGATCGCCGTGGACACCGACGGCTGTGCGATGTACAGCTTGCGCGAGGCCTCGGCGACGCTGCCGCACTCGGCCGTGGTGACGAAATATCTGAGTTGGCGCAGGTTGTACGCAGCCATCGGGACCTCCAGAAACGTGGGACTTCGCCCGCAAAACAGGTGTAGGCAACATACCGGAGCGCCGCAAGGCTGCGAGCTATATTTTTTAAGGTCTATAGCAACAAACTTACTAATTTACCTCCCTGCGCCCATTGCAGATCATCACTCCAACAACAAAGCGCCGCGCACGTGGCGCACAGCGAAGTACGTCAACGTACTCACCTTGCCTTGGAGTTCGTCATGGTCACCACTGCAACATCCTCCGCCCCGCTTATCGAAAAACACACGATTGGATACGTGCCCCCGGAAGATCGCCATGGAAAGGTAAGGGACCTGTTCACCCTGTGGTTCGGCGGCAATATCGCGCCGCTGCCGATCGTCACGGGTGCCCTGGGTGTGCAACTGTTTCACCTCAACTTGGTATGGGGCATCATCGCCATCCTCATCGGCCACCTGGTCGGCGGCGTGCTGATGGCGCTGCACTCGGCCCAGGGCCCGCAAATGGGCATCCCGCAAATGATCCAGAGCCGCGCCCAGTTCGGCTCCCTCGGCGCCTTGCTGGTGGTAGTGATCGCCGGCGTGATGTACATCGGTTTCTTCGCCTCCAACATCGTGCTCGCGGGCAAATCCCTGCACGGCGTGGTCGACGCGGTGCCCGTGCCGGTGGGCATCGTGATCGGCGCCATCGGCTCCGGGATTATCGGCATCATCGGCTACCGCTTCATCCATGTGCTCAACCGCATCGGCACCTGGGTGCTGGGCGCCGGTATCGTGCTGGGCTTCGGCTACATCTTCACCCACGTACAGACCACGGACTTCCTGACACGCGGCAGCTTCAACATCGCAGGTGTGCTGGCGACCGTGTCCCTGGCGGCCCTGTGGCAAATCGCATTCGCCCCCTACGTGTCGGACTATTCGCGCTACCTGCCCGCCGACGTGCCGGTTGCCTCCACTTTTTGGACCACCTACCTCGGCTCGGCCCTGGGTTCCAGCCTGTCGTTCATCTTCGGCGCGGTCGCCGTGCTGGCTACGCCGGTGGGCATGGACACCATGGACGCAGTCAAACTCGCCACCGGCGCTATCGGGCCGTTGATGCTGGTGTTGTTCCTGCTCAGCGTGATCAGCCATAACGCGCTCAACCTGTATGGCGCCGTGCTGTCGATCATCACCCTGGTACAGACCTTTGCCTACCGCTGGATCCCGACGGCGAAAAGCCGTGCGCTGATTTCGATCCTGGTACTGGCCGCCTGCGCGATTGCGGCCGTGTTCGCCTCGAAGGACTTCATCGGTCACTTCGTCGACATGGTGCTGGTGCTGCTGGTGGTGCTGGTGCCGTGGACGGCGATCAACCTGATCGACTTCTATGCGATCCATAAGGGCAAGTACGACATTGCCTCGATCTTCCGCGTGGATGGCGGGATTTATGGGCGCTACAACCCGCAGGCCCTGTTGGCGTATGCGGTCGGCATTGTGGTGCAGATTCCGTTCATGAACACACCGCTGTACGTAGGGCCGATTTCGGAACACATCAACGGGGCGGATTTGTCCTGGGTGGTGGGGTTGGTGGTGACGTCGCCGTTGTATTTCTGGCTGGCGAGTCGGGACAGTGCGTATAAGCGTCGGATGGACGGGGGGAAGTTGGTGGGTGGGGTTTGAGACATCCGCTTTGAGTTGTGAGGAAACCCGCCTAGGCGGGTTTCCTGGTTTTTGGATAGCCCGTCAGATGCTTTTTTATGGCAAACCGGCTTCCTGTGGTGAGCGGGCTTGCCCCGCGTTGGGCTGCGAAGC
>NZ_JACARN010000100.1:0-12450 GCF_013386605.1 Pseudomonas sp. IPO3749
GTGTCAGTCAACAGATTCATTGGCTGATCCACCGCATTCGCGAGCAAGCCCGCTCCCACATTTGAATTTGTGTATTTCACTCTACTTGTAGCGCTGCTCAAACACCGCCACCTGCTCCGGCTTGATCAATTCAAACGGCACCCACACCTCCGGCTCGATCGCCTCGCCCTTGATCATCCGCACCGCCGCCTGCACTGCTTGGGTCGCCTGGGCTTTCGGGTCCTGGAACACCGACGCCGTCAGCAACCCCCGCTTGATCGCCGCCAGCCCATCGGGCAAACCATCAATACCCACAATCGCCACGTCACCCTTGGCTTTCCCTGCTTGCTGCAAGGCCATGGCCGCACCAATCGCCATTTCATCGTTATTGGCCACGATCGCATCGAACTGCGTGCCCGCCAGCAGCCAGTTGCTGGTCAGGTCCATGCCCTTGCTGCGTTGCCATTCGGCGCTTTGCTGCTCGACCACCTTGATCCCGGGAAAGTCCTTGAGCACCTGTTTGGCGCCCTCGGTGCGGTCATGGGTGGCGTTCTGTGCAAGGTCGCCCATGATGATCGCCACATTGCCCTTGCCGCCGAGTTTTTCCGCCAGGTAGCGCATCTGCAACTGCCCGGCCTCGATGTCGTTGGAAGCCACGGTGACCACGCCTTTGGGCAATGTGCGCTCGTCCGGATGGCGGTTGACGTACACCAGCGGCGTCTTGGCCGCGACGGCGGCGCGGGTCATGTTGGCGGTGGCGGCGGTGTCCACCGGCAGCACGATCACCGCGTCGACCTTCTGGTTGAGAAAGCCTTCGACCTGATTGAGCTGGCGCACCACATCGCCCTGGGCATCTTCGAACTGGATCTGCACATCCTGCTGCTTGGCGGCCGCTTCCAGGCCGGTGCGCACGTAGGTCATGAAGTTATCGTCGACGCGGGCAATGCTCACGCCGATGCGATAAGCCGCGAACGTCCATTGGCTGAACAGCAGCAACAGGGTGGCAGCAAACAACGAATAGCGATTCATAAGGGTGATCCTTTTATTGTTATAGGGTGAACGCCTGGCGGAAACGCGCCAAAGCCAACTCGCTGTCGCCGCTGGCCCAGCCTTCCAGACCGACCACGCCGCTGTAGCCCATGGCGTGCAAGGCCCTGGCGATGGCCGGGTAGTGAATTTCACCGGTGCCGGGCTCCTTGCGTCCCGGCACGTCGGCCACCTGGATTTCACCGATATGTGTGCCGGCGCGCTGGATCAGTTCGATCAGGTTTCCTTCGCCGATCTGCGCGTGGTACAGGTCCAGGTTCATCTTCAGTTGCGGGCTGCCCACGGCCTCGATCAGCGCCAGGGTATCGTCGGCGCGGGCGAAGGGGGTGCCGGGGTGGTCAACGTCCGTGTTGAGGTTTTCCAGCAGGAACACCCGGCCGGCGTCTTCCCCCAAACGGGCGATTTTTTCCAGGGTCTTGCAGGCGCTCAGCCACATGCGGCCGGTGGTCTGGCTCACGGGCTGCACGGGCAGGCCGCCGTCACCCAGGCCGGTGCCGTGCAGGTTGAGGCTGGGGCAATTCAATTGCTCGGCCACCCCTAAGGATTCGCGGGCGCTGTCGAGCAGTTGGCGGATACCGTCGGGGTCGGTGAGGGTGCCGCTGATGTAGCCGGTCATGGAGGTGAAGTCGGCGCCGGTAGCCGCCAGGGCGGCGATGTCCTTGTTTGTCCAGTTCCAGATTTCGGCACTGAAGCCCAGCGCATGAATACGCTTCACGCGTTCGATGAAGGGCAGGTCGAGAAACACCATTTCCGCGCTGACGGCCAGCGTGAACGGGCTCATACGGCCACCGCCTTGCCGGTTTCGAACGACTCGATGCAGGCGCGGGCAATCGCCAATGCCGCACGCGCGTCTTCGCCGCTGGCCAGGGGTTTGGCGCCGCTGCGCAGGCAGTCGACGAAGTGGTTGAGCTCGGCGATGTAGGCGTCGCGCAACAGGTCGGTGTCCAGGCGCTGGGTGTCGGCCTGGATGCCCTGGGCCAGGTAGCGCACCAGGTCGCAATCGTTGAGGCTGCCCATGCTCAGCATGCCGGCGCTGCCAAACACTTCGCCGCGCACGTCGTAGCCATACACGGCCTGGAAGTTGGCCTCGGCGGTGGCGATGGCGCCGTTGTCGAAGCGAATCGCGACCACGGCAGTGTCGAGGAAGCCTTTGCTTTTGTATTCCGGGGCGATCAAAGCGTCGGCCATCACGTAGACCTGCACCGCCTCGGCGCCAGGGTTGAGGTAGCGCAGGGTGTCGAAGTCGTGGATCAGGGTTTCCAGGAAGATCACCCATTGCGGCGACTTGGCCGGGTTGTTCAACGCCGGGTCGCGGGTCAGCGAGCGCAGCAGCTGCGGGGTGCCGATGCGGCCAGCGGCAACGTCGAGGTGCGCGGTGCGAAAGCTCTTGGCGAAGCGCCGGTTGAACCCGACCTGCAGCGGCACCCGCGCATCGGCCGCAGCGGCGATGGCGCGGTCGGCTTCATCGAGGGTGATGGCCATGGGTTTTTCGCAGAAGATGCCCTTGCCGGCGCGGGCGGCGCTGATCACCAGTTCGGCGTGGCTGCGCGCGGGGGCGGCGATGAGTACGCCGTCGATGTCCGGGTCGTCGAGCAACTGCTGCGGGTCGGTGTAGACCTTGCTCACCCCCAGCTCAGCGGCGAGGCGGGCGGCCTGGCCCGGTGTGGGGTCGGCAATCGCTGCCAGGCTGGCGCCGGAGATATGTCGCGCGGCGGTCAGGCCGTGGAAGCTGCCCATGCGTCCGGCACCGATCAAGCCCAGGCGGATGTTCTGTGTACTCATGAAATAACCCCTTGTTGTTATTGGCCTCAGGACGGTCCTGATGGCAAAGGGGTCAGAGCAAGGGCTGTGCCATTTTGTAATGTGTTGATAAATAACGATTAATAATTATCTACAAACAAAAAGTGTTCATTTTGATGACATGCCTATACTGACATGTCAAAAACATGAACACGGAATCCCGCCCAATGAGCATGGCGTTCAGCGTGCAAGACCTCGACTACCTGACGGCCCTGGGGCCTGCCGCGCTGAACGATGGCCCGGTCGTCGCACTGGAACAGGCCTGGCGCGACTGCCTGGCCGGCCAGGTCGAACGCCCGGCGGGTGTGCGTCAAGTGATCTGGGATTCGTGGCGGCGCAGTGTCCAGGCGGGTATCGACCCGGCCGACAACGCTTATCGCTTCGTTGGCGCTGACACGCTGGCTGCCATCCTGGCCACCCACCGCGTGCTGATCGAGGCGGCCGCGCAAGTCATGCATGGTTTACTGGCCTACAACCCGCGCGGTCATATCAACCTCACCGATGCCGACGGCACCACCCTGTATTTCTGTGGGCTGGACATCACCCCCGTGGGCAGTCGCCTGCTGGAATCGGTACAAGGCACCAACTGCACCGGTCTGGCGCTGGCCGAGGATCGCCTGGTGTACGTGCTGGCCGAGGAAAACTTCGGCGTCGGCCTGCGCCAGCGCCGCATGCATTGCGCCGCGGCGCCGATCAAGAATGCCCAGGGCCAGACTGTGGCCATGCTGACGCTGACTGCCGAGCCCGGCTGGTTTCACTTCCATACCCTCGGCACGGTGCAGGCTGCGGCCGACGCGGTATCGCGGCAGATGGCCCTGCAAGGGCTGTTGGAAGAACAGCAGGCCGTCCTCGAAGTGCTCAACGAAGGCCTGGTGGTGCTGGACGAACGCGGCTGCATCAAGGCGCTCAACCGCTATGCCCGGCAGTTGTTTGGCGTCGGGCTGGAGCTGATCGGGCGGCCTTTCCAGCAACTGGGCCGTAGTGAACTGAGTGATGCCCTTGGCGAGCCCGTGCGCGACCTCGACTGCACCTTCCACCTGCACAACCGCAGTCAACTCGCCTGCCTGGTCTCGGTGTGCCCGCTGGAGCAGGGCGGGGTGATCGTGTCGTTGCGCGAGAACCGCCGCATCCGCGAAATCACCCGGCGCCTCATCGGCACCCAGGCCAGCTACACCTTCGACACCATCCAGGGCAGCTCGCGGGCGATCCAGGACGCGCTGCACTTGGGACGCATCGCCAGTCGCAGTGATTCCACCACCCTGATCCTTGGTGAAAGCGGCACCGGCAAGGAGTTGTTCGCCCAGGCCATCCACAATGGCAGCGAGCGCTGCAACGGCCCATTTGTGGCGGTCAACTGCGGTGCGATTCCACGGGACCTGGTGCAAAGCGAACTGTTCGGCCACGTCGAAGGCGCGTTCACCGGCGCCACCCGTGGCGGCTCGGCGGGCAAGTTCGAACTGGCGGATGGCGGCACCATCTTTCTCGATGAGATTGGCGACATGTCCTTCGATGCCCAAGTCAGCCTGCTGCGGGTGTTGCAGGAGGGTGAAATCACCCGCGTGGGCGCGAAAAACTCGCGGCCAGTGAACGTGCGCATCATCGCCGCCACCCACCGCAACCTCAGCCAGGCCGTGGCGCAAGGCGCGTTTCGCGAAGACCTCTACTACCGACTCAACGTGCTGAACCTGACCGTGCCGCCGCTGCGCATGCGCCGCGAAGATATTCCGCTGCTGGCGCGGCATTTTCTGGTCCGGTGCGCTCGTTCACTGCGTAAATCGGTGCAGGGATTTTCACCAGACGCCCTGGCGCTGCTCACGGCCTATGGCTGGCCGGGCAATGTGCGCGAGTTGGAAAACAGCATCGAACGGGCGACCAACCTGGCGATGGGAGCACGGATCGAAACGGTGGATCTGCCGCTGGAAAGCCGCCACCGCACCCCGCTGCGCATCCAGGAAGCGCCGCCTGCCCAGGACCTGAGCAGCCACGAAATGCACGCCATCGTCGCCGCGCTCAACAGCACCGGCGGCAACATCCGCCTGGCCGCGCAGCAACTCAACGTGTCGCGGGGTGGGCTGTACAACAAGATGAGTCGGTTTGGCCTGAATGCCGGGGATTTCCGTCGCAACTGAGAGCCAAGAACCCCCTGTGGCGAGCGGGCTCGCCACAAAAGAAGGCGGCACGTTCAGTTGCCCCTATTTTCGGATGTCACAATCTGCGGCGGTACATACACCCGCTGCCGCACCGGATCGAACCCCTCTGCACTCTGCAACTCCACCATCAGCCGCACCAACGCCATCGCTGTCTGCCCCGGCTGCGAGTCCATCACTACATCAATCAACCCCTGGCCCAACGCCTGGCGCGACAGCGCGGTCGACTCCTGCAGGATGCAACACAGCGCCGGACGCTTGGGCAGCTGCGCCAGGGCGCTGATGATGCCGTCACCGCCGCCGCCCACCACGCACAATCCGCGCAGGTCGCTGTGGCGGCTGATCAGGTCGAGGGTGGCTTCTTCGGTGATGTCGCAGTTGTCCAGGTTGATCAGCGGCTCCAACGGCTTGAGCCCCGGCGCGTGTTCGGCCAGGTAGCTGTGCAGGCCTTCGACCCGTGCCTGGTGCCCGAGGAAACGATGGCCGCCGAGCAGGATGCCCACGCTGCCTGTGCGGGCGCCGCAGGTGCGGGCGAGCAGCCAGCCCATGGTGCGGCCGACCACATGGTTGTCCTGGCCCACATAGGGTTCTTCGGCCTGTTCGTGGATATCCGAAAGCAGGGCCACCACGGGCACACCGGCTTCGCGGATCTGCTTGAGGCAGGCGTTGATCAGCGGATGGGCAAAGCTCACCACCGCAAGGCCATCGCATTGCACGGCCAGTTGTTCGATCTGCGCGACAATGGCGCTGGGCGTGCGATCGACGATGTACTCGAACTGGCACGTCAGGTTGGCGCCGGCATGCTGCTCGGCGGCGGCGCTGATGGCTTGCGCCAGGCTGGCATAGAACGCCTGGGCGGTGGCCAGCAACAGGATGCCGAAACGATAGGTCGGCCGGCGTTCGCGAATGCGCTGGCCGATCAACCGCGCCGCAAAATAGCCCACGGCTTCGGCCGCCTGGAACACCTGCTCGGCGGTCTCGGGGTTGACCGGCGCACGTGCATTCAACACACGGTCGACGGTGGCCACACTCAGCCCGGCCTGGGCGGCAACGGTGGCGATGGTTGGGCGTTTATTGTTGTTCATGACAGGCCCCTTGAGCGTCTTGATAGAAAACTATCAAGCCCCGCTGGGCCTGGATGATAGCTTGATAGGGAATGGATTCAAGGCCTTGAGGGTGATTTAGGCGTTCTCTATCGTGGGTTTCACACAGCACCTGAAACCACCCGCTTGCGGAGAACAATAACAATGCCTGAACACACCGCTCACACCGCCCGGCGCGACTACAGCCTCACCGGCCCCGAAGCCGCCCGCGCGGCTGAAAAGGGCCTGGTCTCGGCCAGTTGGTACCAGTCGCCCATCTCGCGCAAACGCATGAAAGAACTGATGCAGCGCCGCGATGGCCCGGCCTTGCTCGACACCGCCATCTGGCTGATCGCACTGTTGGCCACCGGTTTTGGCGGCTACTGGTTCTGGGGCACCTGGGCCTGTGTGCCGTTCTTCCTCGCTTACGGCGTGCTCTACGGCACGGCGTCCAACCCGCGCTGGCACGAAACCGGCCACGGCACCGCGTTCAAGACGCGCTGGATGAACGATGGGTTGTATCAGGTCGCCAGCTTCATGTGCATCTTCGAACCCCACGTGTGGCGCTGGAGCCATGCCCGTCACCACACCGACACCATCGTGGTCGGCCGCGACCCGGAGATCGTCGAGCCGCGTCCGCCGAGCCTGTTGATGATGTTTCTGAGCCTGTTCAACCTGCCCCTGGCCTGGAAAACCTTCAGCGGTGTGGCGCGGCATGCCATCGGCAAGATGAGTGCCCAGGAGGCGGATTTCATCCCGGAGTCCGAATGGCCCAAGGTGTTTCGCGCGGCACGTATCTGGGTGGGTATTTATGCCGTGGTGATTGGCACCGCGTTGTATCTGCACAGCTGGTTGCCGCTGATGCTGGTTGGCCTGCCGAGCCTCTACGGTGCCTGGCTCGGTTATATCTTCGGCCTCACCCAGCACGTCGGTCTGGCCGAAGACGTGCTGGACCACCGTAGCAACTGCCGCACCATCTACATGAACCGCGTGCTGCGCTTTATCTACATGGACATGAACTACCACCTCGAACACCACATGTACCCGATGGTGCCGTACCACGCCCTCGCGCAACTGCACGAAGAGATCCGCAGCGACTGCCCGCCGCCGTACGCCAACCTGTTCGAGGCATACAAGGAAATCCTGCCGACGATCTGGAGGCAGCGCAGCGACCCGACCTATTTCATCCAGCGCCCGATTCACCCGAACACTCATTCGGCTGCCCATGCGCCGGTGCATGCAGAAACCGCTGCTGGCTGATCTCCACCCAAGAACAAGAGAAAACACCATGAACGACCAATGGATCGACGTCTGCGCCGTGGGCGAAATCGACGAAGAAGACGTGCTGCGCTTCGACCACGGCCCGCACACCTATGCGCTGTACCGCTCGGCCGAGAATGAATTCTTCGCCACCGCCGGCCTGTGCACCCACGAGAAAATTCACCTGGCCGACGGCCTGGTGATGGACCACGTGATCGAATGCCCCAAGCACAACGGGCGCTTCGACTACCGCACCGGCAAGGCCCTCGGCGCGCCGGTGTGCGTCAACCTCAAGACCTACCCGGTGCGGGTCGAAGCGGGGCGGGTGTTGCTCGCGGTCACGGCCTGATGATGAACGCTCCGTTGATTATCGTCGGGGCCGGTCATGCCGGTGGCCGGGCGGCGCTGACCTTGCGCGAAGAAGGTTATACCGGGCGCTTGATTCTGATAGGCGATGAACCGCACTTGCCCTATGAGCGGCCGCCGTTGTCCAAAGGCCTGTTGCAGGGCACGGTGGAGCTGGCTGGCTACAGCTTGTGCGACAGTGCGCGACTGGCCGAACTGGGCATAGAGCACATCGCCGGTAACCCAGTGACTCATCTGGAACCGCAGCAACATCGCCTGCAACTTGCCGACGGCCACTGGTTGCCTTACGCCGGTCTGCTGTTGGCCACCGGCGGCCGGGCGCGGCGTTTGCCCCAGGCGCAGGCCAATGTGCTTTACCTACGAACCCATGATGAAGCGCTGGCGTTGCGCAGCGCCTTACGCCCCGGCACGCGGCTGGTGGTGGTGGGTGGTGGTTTTATCGGCCTGGAAGTCGCGGCAACGGCACGTGGCCTGGGCTGTGAAGTGACGGTGCTGGAGGCCGGGCCGCGCCTGGCGGGGCGTGTATTGCCGCCGGTGATCTCCCAGGCGTTGCTGGATCTGCATCGCGAGCACGGTGTGCAGGTGCGTTTGAATGTGGCGCTGGAATCCATCCAGGCCGACGCCGTGCTGTTGGTGGACGGGCACCGCTTGCCCTGCGACCTGATTGTGGTCGGCATCGGCATGCAACCCAATCTCGAACTGGCGGCAGCAGCAGGGCTGGAGGTGGGGCAGGGCATTCGTGTCGATGCGTACCTGCGCACCAGCGCGCCGAACATCTATGCCGCCGGAGATGTGTGCGAGTTCCGCCTCGACGGTCTCTACCAGCGTCAGGAAACCTGGCGCAATGCCGAAGCCCAGGGCCGGCATGCGGCGCTGAACCTGCTGGGGCGCGAAGTGCCGTTCGAGGCGCTGCCCGGTTTCTGGTCCGATCAGTACGACTGGGGCTTGCAGACTGTCGGCGTGATCACCCCGACAGTAGTTAGCCGTCCATTACCGAGCGGCGGCCTGTTGCTGTTCTACCTCGACGCCGATCAGCACTTGCGAGGCGCCTGTGGTTGGGCGCCGGGCAACAGCGTGGCCAAGGACATCAAGCTCTGTGAGCGCCTGATCAGCGCGCGGATTGCGCTCGATACCGCCAGCCTGGCCAACCCCGAGCTGTCTCTCAAACTCCTGCTGCGAGGCTGATATGCGCCAATTCCTGGTGTTCCAATCCCTGTGGGCGATGCAGACCGAACCCGGCTGTCTCGACACCCAACTCGACCGCATCCAGGCCGCCGGTTTTGACGGCATTACCGACCATTACTGGCAGCCTGCCGATGTTGCCCGTTTGCACGCGGCGGCTAGCTCAAGAGGCTTGCAGATCGAGGGCCAGTTGTTTCCGCAATCGGTGGATGACCTGGCCGCCGCACTGGATGTGATCAGTCGCTGCGGCTGCCACCACCTCACCCTGCAAGCCGACGTGCGCCCGCGCACTCAAGCCGAGGCGGTCCGGTTGATCGAAGGCTGGCAACGCCTGGCCGAGCAGGTGGACTTTCCGGTGTTGCTGGAAACCCACCGTTATCGCCTCACCAACGACCTGCTGTTCACCCTTGACCTGCTGGCGCAAATGCCGGACTTGAAGCTGCTGGCCGACCTGTCCCACTACGTGGTCGGGCGTGAACTGCCCGAGCCCGGCGCGCCTGAAGACGACGACCATATCCGCACGATTTTGCGCCACAGCTGGGGTTTCCACGGCCGCGTCGCCAGCAGCGAGCAGGTGCAAGTCTCCCTGGACTTTCCCCAGCACCAAGCCTGGGTACAGCGTTTTACCCAGTGGTGGCGCTACGGGATTGAGGACTGGCTGGCCCGGCCCGACACGCCGCAGAGCCTGTCCTTCACCTGCGAACTGGGCCCGCCGCCCTATGCGATCACCGGCGCGGACGGGCGTGAGATCAGTAATCGCTGGGCCGAAGCGCTGAAGATGCAGGCGTTGATTCGCGAGGTGTGGGAGAGCTGTCAGGCATGATCAACTCAACAGCCCGGTGCTGACCGCCACAATCAGGAAGATCCCCAGCAACGCGCGATAAATCACGAACGGCCAGGTGGAGAACCGCTCCAGGAACTTCATCAGGCCCCAGATCGCAAAAAACGCCGAGAGGCTCGCGACTACCAGGCCGAACAGCAAATGCGGCCAGGCATGGGCCGGCATGTCGGCGTGCAGCAGCACCCACAGTTCTTTCAAGCCGGCGAGGGCGATGGCGGGCAAGCCGAGCAGGAAGGAGAACCGCGCGGCTTCCTCACGCTTGAAGTTGAGGAACAGCGCGGCGGTCAACGTAGAACCAGACCGCGAAACCCCTGGAATCAGCGCGCCAATCTGGGCAATGCCCACGATCAACGCATCCCGCAGGCGCATCTCGCTCACCTCGCGGGTGTGGCGTGCGCGCACTTCGGCCACCGCCAGCAGTACGGCCATGACCACGCAGGAAATACCGATCACCATCAACCCGCGCAACGGTGAGTTGCAGGCGTTCAGGGTCGAAGACAGCGCCAGGCCGGCAATGCCGATGGGGAGGGTCGCCAGCACAATCGCCACCGCCAGCTTGAACCAGCGATCGTTGTAGTCACCTCTGCGCACGGCGTCGATGCTGCCGGTGGTCACCTGGCGCACATCCCGCCAGAAGTAACTGACCACCGCCGCCAGCGCCGCCAACTGCATGGCCGCGGAGAATGCTGAACCGGGGTCCTGCCAGCCGAGCAGGGCGGGAACTACACGCATATGGGCGGTGGATGACACCGGCAGTAGCTCGGTAATGCCCTGGATCACGCCCAGGATGAAGATCTGTAGGTAATCCAGGGAGGCAAAACCCACGTCCAGGCCGGCGGTACAGGCGTTTGTCAAAATACGTGTCCTTGAAAGAGAGCGGCTATTTCGCGGAGTTTATTCGAAATGTTTCAGGGTTTCGGCCGAGGCAACACCTATTTGCAATCGGTTCAGCAAGTAGAAAGGTTGGCCGCTCTCTTGGCCTGCCGCCAGGTTTTGTGAACAATGGTGGCCTGTGTTTTTTCACCGAGAGTCTCATGCCCGAAGTCACCGTCGAATTGATCCAGACCGGCCCGGAGCACGCCGAGCTGATCCGTAATCTTTACCAGTACTACGCCTATGAATCCTCTGACTGGGAACAGGAAGATGTGGAGGCCGATGGCCGTTTCTACACCCATGACGAACACCTGGTCCGTTACTGGCAGGACCCGCAATGGAGCGCCAACCTGCTGTTGGTGGATGGCTATATCGCAGGTTTCCTGTTGATCGAAGGCAGCGAACTGCCGGGCATCGATGCCCTGGAGCTGGCCGACCTGTTCGTCCTCAAGCGTTACCGCCGCAAAGGCATCGGCCGCGCCATCGCCAGCCAGGTGCTGTGCAGTGGCGAGGCTGATTGGCTGGTGCGCTTCTATGATCAGGATGAAGTGTCCCAAGCGTTCTGGCGCACGGTGCTGGATAACCTGCCGCGTCCGGTACAGACGATTGAGCTGGAGGATGACCCGCAGTTGGTGAGTTACCTGATTACGCGGGCGGCACTGCATTAAACGCCTGCTGCATCACCTGCGGCGGCTGCCCGAACGCCCTTAAGAACGCCTGGCGCATGCGCTCGCGATCACCAAACCCGGTTTCGCGGGCGACCACCTCGACCGGGTGGCGACTGGTTTCCATCATTGCCCGCGCCGCCTCCACCCGCAGCGATTCGATGGCTTTGGCCGGCGTTTGCCCGGTCTCTTCGCGGAATACCCGACTGAACTGACGCGGGCTGAGGCGGGCGACATCGGCCAGCGCATCTACCGACAAGTCGTGGGTCAGGTTCTCGCGGGCATAGGCCAAGGCCAGTTGCACGCGGTCCGACTTGGGGTCCAGTTCCAACAGCGCCGATAGCTGCGATTGTTCACTGCCACGGCGTTGGGCGATCACCAGTTTGCGCGCAATGCGCCGGGCCAGATCGCTGCCCAGGTCGTTTTCCACCATGGCCAACGCCAAGTCCACCCCGGCACTCATGCCGGCGCCGGTCCACACCTGGCCGTCCACCACGAACAGCTTGTCTTCTTCCAAATGAATGTGCGGATAGCGCTTGCGAAAGGCCGGCGCGTGAATCCAGTGGGTGGTGGTGCGCTTGCCTTCCAGCAAGCCTGCTTCGGCCAGCACGAAGATGCCCATGCACAACGAGGCGACGCGTCGCGACTGGGCGGAGGCGGCCTTGACCAGTTCCAGCAGGTTGGCCTCTGGCAGGCGGAACTCCAGGTAGCCGCTGACGATGAGGGTGTCGTAGCCCTCCGGCCGGATCGGCGTGGTGTTCACCGAAAAACCCTGGGACGTCATCACCGCGCCGCCGCTTTCCGACACCAGGTGAAACTCATAGGCCGGCTCGCCACGCAACAGGTTCGCGCACTCGAACACCGAGCCCAGGCTGAGACTCAAGGACTGGAAGTTCGGGTAAACCATCAGCGCAACGCTGTGCATCGCATGTCTCCGGGTGGGGGGAGCAGAGATTGTCGGCGGCTGCCGGGAAAACGGCAACCGACTTTGGCGCATGTCCGAAATCCTTGCGGATCTGACATTGTGCGAGTTTGCCCAGGCTCCTAACATTCTCTCAACGCACTAGACGACTGGTCTAATCCGATGAGCAGCGAAACTAAAACAGTACGCCAGAGCATTCTCGACACGGCGCAATTGATTGTTGGCCGCAAAGGTTTTTCTGCGGTGGGCCTGAACGAAATACTGCAACGGAAACTCTGAAAAAGAC
>NZ_JACARN010000101.1:0-8967 GCF_013386605.1 Pseudomonas sp. IPO3749
CCCGCTCACTACGGGATTGGGTTTACCCCACCGGCAACTCCCCCGTCACAATCGCCGTGATCAAAAAGATGAAAAACATCGGGATCGACCACTTGAAGAATTCCTTCTGGTACTCCCCGAACGTCATCTCCGTACGGTTCATCAACAGGAACAACCACGCCACCGTCGGGCTGGCATACCGCAGCGCCTGACCCATGAACGACGCCACGCCGATCTCGGTCGGGCTGATACCGAACTTGTAGGCAATGGGCGCCACCACCGGCAGGATGCCGAAGTAGTAGGCGTCCACCGGCAAGGCGTAGCAGGCGAGGGCGCCGAGGAAGGCGAAGATCAGAGCGGTGTGACTGCCCATGGAGTCCGGGATCAGGCTGGCCATGTGCTCGGCCACGGCGCCGGCCATGCCGCTGCCGTTGAAGATGCCCAGGAAACACCCGGCAGCCAGGATGATCGAGGCCACGGCCACGGCGTCGCCACCGTTGGCGGTGATGCGTTCGCGTTGTTCCACGGCGCTGTAGTTGACGGTCAGCGCTATCGCGGTGCCCAGCATGAACACCACGGCACCGCTGGCCCAGCCGGCAATGAGGATAACCAGCATGCCCAGGGTCAGCGCCAGGTTGAACAGGAACAGACGCGGGCGCTTAAGCTCTTTGTCGTGGTCCTTGATCACATTGACCATCTGCAGGATTTGCTCGGGCGTCACGATGCCTTTTTCACCCTTCACAAAGCCCAGGCGTTTGCGCTCCTTGATGCCCATCAGGTAGGCCATGAAAAACACGTAGAGGAACGACACGCCGAGGATCGGCAGGATCGCCACGAACAACGTGTTGACCTCCACGTTCAGCACCGCCGCCGCGCGTGCCAGTGGGCCGCCCCACGGCAAGCAGTTGCCCAGGCCGCACGGCAGGATGATCAGCATCGCCAGGTTCGACAGCTTCATGCCCATTTGTTTGTACAGCGGCAGGAACGCGGTGGTGATAATCAGGATGGTAGTGGTGCCGTCGCCGTCCAGGGTGACCACGGCCGAGGTAAAGGCTGTGACCAGGATGATTTTCAGCGGGTCGCCGTTGGCCTTGCGGATCAGGAAGGTGCACAGCGGATCGAACAACCCGACGTTCATCATCAGGCTGAAATACAGCACGGCAAACAGGATCATCACCGTGGGGTTGACCGTGCCGAGGGAGACCTTGCCGGCCTCGTTCTGCGAGTAGAACAGGCCCTCGCGCACCCAGGTCATGATGGTGCCCATCGGCACGCCGTTGAACAGGCACACCAGCACCCCAACGGCCAGCGATACCACGATCAGGCCGGTGAACGGCGAGAGTTTTTGCTTGATGACCAGCAACAGAAATGACGTGATCAACACATAGCCCAGAACTGTCAGCATCTGAACGTCTCCACAATATTATTTTTATAGTGAGCGCAGCGGGTTGGGGTGCCAGGCACCCCGGATGCAGCCTTGGCGTTACTGGCCTTCCAGCAGTTGGGTGACCCACGCCGGGGCCAGTGGGGGAAGAGGCAGGCCGCTGTCTCGGCAGCGAGTGTATTCGTCGATCACCTCGCGGCGCTGGTTTTCATACGCACTTTTTTTCTCGGAGGCCTCCAGCACTTCCAATAGCCGCGCGCGGGGCACCACGGTGACGCCGTCGTAATCGCCGAACACCAGGTCTCCCGGCGCAACTTCCACACCGGCACAGGTCACGCTGGCGTTGATCTTGCCAGGGCCTTGCTTGCCGGGGCTGCGTTGCATGAAGCCCTTGGCGTAGATCGGGATATCCAGTTGTGCCAACGGCACCTTGTCGCGCACACAGCCGTCGATGACCATGCCGGCCAAGCCCACGGCCTGGGCGGCGCCGGCCATCAGGTCGCCGATGTAGGCGCGGCCGGGGTAGGCCTTGCCGGCCACCACCAGCACGTAGCCCGGCTGGCCCTGGTACACGGCCACGTGGATCGGGAAGTTGTCGCCGTCTTCGGTGTCGACGGTGTAGGCGGTGCCGAGCATCACCTTGCGTTCATCCAGCGGCATAAGCTCAGCGTCCATGCAGCCGTTGCGCGGGATGCCGAGGCTTTGCATGCCGTCGCACAGTTGTGCGGGGCTGAGTTGGCGGAAGCGCTCCAGCAAATCGTTCGGGATCAAATCGGGCAGGGGGAAGTACTGTTCAGTGTTCATGGCAGGTTCTCAGGCGTGGGCAGTCAGATGGGCGATGGCGGTGCGAAAATCCATGTCGCTGCCATCGGGGCCGAGCAGGCTGGCCCAGTCGGTGGCGGCCCATTTATCCAGCTGGCCTTGGGTGGCGCGGGTCATGGTGGCGTCCACGCCAGCGGCTTCGAGGGTAGTGACCGCATCGTCCATTTCCGCACTGCGGCGCTTGGCGTGGATCAGCGTGCGGGCGGTGAAGGTATTGGCCAGTTGCTCGACGGTCTTGCCGTTCAACGAGTCGCCGAGGGACGCGACCAGCGTGTCCAGCACGCCGAATTTCTCGCCGGCCTGGAAGGCTTCCAGCAGCAATTGCGGCAGGCCTTTCATGACCACGCTCTTGAGCATTTTGATGGCGGAGGCGGCACCGGCTTCAGCTTCCAGCACGGTCAATTGCATGCCGCGTGGCGTGAAGGCTTCGGCAAACGCAGCAGCACCGCTGCCGGCCAGCAGCATCGGCACGCGGTGGTTATTGCCGGGGACGGTGCCCATCACGGCGCTGTCGCAGAAGCCTACGCCGGCAGGGCGCGGCAGCTGGTCGATAGCCTGTTTGACGGTAGGCGCGGCGGAGTTCATATCGACGTAGGTTTGCCCTGCCACCAACAGCGGCAGGACTTTGCGCGCGATGCCCAATGCGCTGCTGGCGCTGGTCAGGCACACCACGAAGCGCGCGTCACGGCAGGCGTTTTCCAGGGAGTCGAAGAGGGTGACATGCTGCTGGTCGGCGCGTTGCTGCAGGGCCGGGCTGACGTTGGCGTCGAACGCACCTATCTGTAGATCGCCCGTGGTGCGCAGGCCGGCGCAGAGGTGGTAGGCGGCTTCGCCAAACCCGATGAAGACGATATCCATGCAGTGTTTCCTTCATTGTCTTTGTTATTGATGAAGGAAGAGCAAGGGCTGTGCCATAGTTTTAATTGTTATTAAAAACAATAAGTTGAAATTAAGCGTCGGGCCTTGAGAGGGTTTAGTTTATTTCAGGGTCTTTCAAATAAATGCATGCTGAAATAATGTGCAATCCTCGTCCGCGCTAATCGAGCCCCGCCATGCAAGGCACCATCGCCGTCATTTCCCCCTCCAGTACCCTGACCGCCGTGATGCGCGGCATTCTCGGCCAGCGCGGGTTGTCGCTGGGGGTGGTCGAAGCGGCGCAGCACGACGCGGTACTCAAGGCCCGCGAGCTGATCGCAAGCGGCGTCAGCGTGATCATCAGCCGTGGGCGTACCGCCAGCGTGTTGCGCGAACAGTTGCGGGTGCCCATCGTCGAGGTCAAGCACACGTTTTTCGACTGCATCAACGCTTATCACCGGGCGCAGCAGGTCTCGGCCAGGATCGCCTTTCTGGCAACGTCCGAGGGCTACGCGACCATCCTGGAAAAAGCCCGGCCCTTCATGCCGGAGGTCGCGATCTGCCGGATCGACCCGCTGGGCAGCCATCAAACTACAGAAACGCAGCTGGACCGTTTGCTCGCCGAGGGCATTGAAGTGGCGATTGGCGGGCTTTCATTGCGTCAGGCGGTGATCGCGCGCGGCATGCACTACATCATGTCCGAAGCCGATGCGGATGCCGCCGATGAGGCCATCGACGAAGCCCTCCATCTCTTGCAGGTCGAGGAAGAACGGCGGCTCAAACGCGTCGAGCTGCAAAGCCGCTACGAGATGATCCAGTCGATCCTCAACTGTGTGTCCGAAGGCATCTTCAGTGTCGACAGCCAGCGCACGGTCACCAATATGAACAGCGTGGCCACCGCGTACCTGGGCAGCCTGGCAATCGGCGACAGCATCGACGGCCTGCTGACCCAGGACTACTTCAGCCAGGTGCTCAACCATGGGCGCCCGGTACGGGGTGCGCTGATCACCTTGGGAAGGTTGTCACTGACCCTGAGCATCGCACCGATCACCTTGGACAACCTGGTGATCGGCGCCGTCGCCACCCTGCAAAACCAGACCGAAATCACCGCCATCGAACGCAAGATGCGTCGCCAGTTGGCCCGCCAGCACCTGGCCGAAAAAAACTTCGACGACATTATCGGTAGCAGCCCGGCGCTGGCCAAGGCCAAGCGCCTGGCCCTGACCTACGCAGCGGTGGACAGCACAGTGATGATCGAAGGCGAAACCGGCACCGGCAAAGAGTTATTCGCCCAGAGCATCCACAACGCTTCGCGCCGCAAACACGGCCCGTTCGTGGCAATCAACTGCGCGGCGTTTGCCCCCGGCGTGCTGGAGAGTGAACTGTTCGGCTACGTCAAAGGCGCCTTCACCGGCGCGCTCAACGAAGGCAAGGCAGGCGTGTTCGAACTGGCACACACCGGCACACTCTTTCTCGATGAAATCAACGAAACCTCCACCGATATCCAGGTCAAGCTGCTGCGCGCGTTGCAGGAGCGCAAAGTGGTGCGTATCGGTGACGACAAGGTCACGCCGGTGGATATCCGCATCATCACCGCCAGCAACAAAAGCCTGCCGAAATTGATGGTCAAAGGGCTGTTTCGCGAGGACTTTTTTTACCGTATCTGCGTGCTCAAATTGCACCTGCCGGCGCTGCGTGAGCGTCGCGCCGACATCCCCGAACTGGTGCGCCACCAGCTGCGTAGCCTGCCGATGGACACCGCCGAGCCGTCGCAAGCATTGCTGGCGCGCCTGAGTGGTTACCCCTGGCCGGGCAATATCCGGCAACTGGGCAATATCGTCGAACGGTTGGCGGTGATGAGCCAAGGCCGGCCGTTTGCACAGCCGTGGCTGGAGGACGTGCTGGAGGATCTTGCGGCGGACGCGTCGGTTGCGCAGGGCGCGCCCATCAGGAGCGAAAAGGCGCTGCTGCACGAAGTGCTCACCAGCGTGCGCGGCAACCGCGAAGAAGCGGCCAAACGCTTGCAGATCAGCACCACCACCTTGTGGCGGCGAATGAAGAAATACCTGGATGAGGACCCTGGGTGTTTTGACAGCGCGCGCTACTGACCCGCAAAGGCCGCGCGCAACCGCTCAATCACGTGATGCACCGTGTCTCCCTGAATGTGCGGTGGCGTGGGACTTTCGCCAAACTCACGCCATACAAACAACGTCAACTCAGCCCCATCGGTCGATGGTTGCGCCAGTCCCTGTGCGCCGAAACCTTGCAGCACCCGATAACGCTCGTCCCGCCAAAACGCTTCCTCCACCCAGTCGTACACCGGGATGAAATGAAAATGCAGCGGGAACCCCGGCATGTGCCCGTAACGGCTGATGTACAGCCATTTAGGTTTCAGCTGCGCTTCCATCACCCGCTGAGTCTTCGCCAGCAACCCACCTAATTCGGCGAGCGCCGCTTCCGGCATGTCGGCCAGGGAGTGGATCGGCGCCTTGGCGCCCAACATCAGGTAGCCGGGCAATGCTGAGGCCAGGTGGTGGTTGAGCAGCCAGTGTTCGGTTTCGTGAAGGATGTATGCGGGGTCGATGTGCATAAGCGAATCCAGGGGAGCATTGCGAGCAGGATACCTGTATCCCAAAAAAGCGTTTGATCTGTGCCTATCGCCCGTAGCTTCAGATGAATAGCCTCAAGCCTCGCTAACCAACCTTCGAGCTCATCATGGAACTCACTGCCGTCCCCTTTGGCACTACCGACTGGTCCACTGTCGAACCCGTGATTCATCCGGGCGTTATCGGCAAGGCGTTATGGCGCACCTGCCACTTCGGCACCACCCGCGTGCGCATGGTCGAATATACCCCCGGCTACCTGGCGGATCACTGGTGCTGGAGAGGGCACATTCTGTTGTGTCTTGAAGGCGAGTTGCACACTGAATTGGAAGACGGCCGTCAGTTCACCCTGACGGCCGGAATGAGTTATCAGGTGGGCAATGACATGGAAGGCCATCGCTCATCGACGAGTATTGGCGCGAAGCTGTTTATTGTGGATTGAGGTGAGTGGAGTATTAGTGGGTTGCGAATGTATTCCACTGACCGGTATCTAGTTCCAAGGCGCAGTAAGCCTCGAAAACATAGAGTTCCAGAGGATTTTGAATGGGGATTGCAGCGACCCTTAATGTTGATAGGTAAGATTTCGCTTCGGAGAATGAGGTTCCGAACATTGGGTCTTTCATCGTGTCTGCTCTGGTCATGCGTAGGGTCGTTGGAAGCAGATGTTTTTGCCGTGCAATACGAAACGCCAGGCTTGCATCGTAATGAGTTGTTCCATACACATGCTGCCGCAAACGAGCGACCACTCCTCTGGAAATGCCGACATAGATAGGCTTGTCTTCTTCCGTCATGACATAGCAACCAGAAAAATCATGTGGGCGCTCAAACTTCTTGAGGAGCGTTTTCACTCCAATCCCTTTTTTCGAGAACTCCTCCATTTTCCACGGGTTTGCCAGTGCTTCCCGCATCTTGGTCATATGTTTTGGCAAGACGGTGGTTGCAAGCTCTTCGAAGGTATGAGGTAGGTCGTGTAATGGCATCGTGAATACACCTTCTTAGACGATGGGTGTTGAAAGTAGCGTGATCATTTAACGTGTTGCACCTGCAGGTTCTGATGGGTTTGACGGCCTGATCCCTTGCGATACACCCCACCCAACTCCCGCGCCAACCCAATGAAATTCTGCAACGGCGCCGACGGATTGAACGTGCGTCGCACCAGCGTGATCGGCGCCAGCAGCTTGGGCCGTGCGTCTTTGATCCGGCAATACACCACGCTTTCGCGGTGCACATCGCGCATCGACGCCGGGACCACCGAGATGCCTTCGCCGGCGGCTACCAGGCTGACGTTGGTGAGCATGCGTTCCACTTCAAAGGCGATTTTCGGTTCGAAACCGGCGTTCTGGCAGGCCTTGATCAGGTTCGCGTACATCCCCGGTGCGCCAGGGCGACGTACCAGGATGAAGCGTTCATCCTTGAGGGCCGCGAGGGGGATGGCGCTGGCGGGGGGGTTCAGCAGCGGGTGGCCGATGGGCAAGGTCAGCAGCATTTCTTCATTGAGCAGGCGATGGAACGTCAGGCTCTGGTGCGTACTGACCGGCGCGCGCAGGATGCCGATGTCGATGCGTTTTTCGACACTGTCTTCGGTCACTTCGCGGGCGCTGCCTTCGTTGATCGACAACTCCACGCCGGGGTAGCGCTCGCGGTAGGCGCGGATGATCCGAGGGATCAGCGGATGGGCGGCGGCGGAGCTGGTGAAACCGATCACCAACGTGCCTTCGATACCCTGGGCGGCGCGGGAGGCTTTGAGCGAACCCTGTTCGACACGGGCGAGGATGATCCGCGCTTCATCGAGGAACACCAGGCCGCCGGCGGTGAGGTCGACGCCCTTGGGGTGGCGCTTGAACAGGTCGAACCCCAGTTCGGTTTCGAGGGCGCGGATCTGTTGGCTGAGGGGCGGTTGTTGCATGTTCAGGCGCGCGGCGGCACGGGTGAAATGTCGCTCTTCAGCCACCATGATGAAATAGCGTAAATGGCGAAGTTCCATGGTGGTATATCCCGTGACAAGACTTTATTATTTGCGGCCGGCAGCGACCGTGGCGCCCAATATGCCCAAAGCGGCAAGGGGCGACAATAACAATAAATAAAAACAGGCTGGAGTAACGATGCCGACCCGATACGCCAAGAACGGAACCCTGCCTATTCTGATTGCCATCATACTTGGCATGATGTTGGGCCTGGTTTATCCGAACCTGGCGATTGAGATGAAAGTGCTCAGCGACGCTTTTATCAAGATGGTCGGCTGGTTGATGCCCTTCCTGTTGTTTGTGCTGGTGTCCACCGGGGTCGCGGGTATCAAGCGCGAGCCGCATCACCGCCATGTCGTGCGGCGGATCATTGTGTATTTCCAATTGATGTCTTGTGCTGCGCTGATGCTCGGCATGGCCACCGGCTGGGTGTTCAACCTGGAACACAGCGCGTTGCCGACGCCACCCGTACTGCCGGAAAACTTCCTGCATGAGCTGTCGCTGCTGTCGGCTTCCTCGACGTTGTACCGCGTGTTTACCCAAAGCCTGGTCTTGCAAGTGATGTTTGCTGCGATGGTCTGCGGGTTGCTGCTGGGGCGGGGCAGTGCGCTCGGCAATCGCTGCCTGGGCTGGCTGGAAACGGCGGTGCAAGGGCTGTTCTACGTGCTGCGGATTATTCTCACGTTTGCCCCGTTGGCAGCGTTTGGGGCGATGGCCTTCGTGGTGGGTAAATACGGCGTGAGTTCAGTGTTGCCCCTGCTGAAGTTTGTCGTGGTTATTTATCTGGTCAGTGCACTGTTTGTGGTTTTAGTGTTCGCCACTATTACGCGTCTGGTCGGGGTGAAGTTATCCCGATTGATCGTGTATTTAAAAGAAGAGTTATTGCTGGTGACATTTACCGGCTCTTCAGTCGCCGCACTTCCAGGCTGCGTGAATAAACTTGAAGCACTGGGCTGCGACCGGCAATTAGTGCGCCTGGTATTGACCACCGGCTACACCTTCAACCTGGCCGGCACCAACCTGTACCTCACCACCGCGATCATGTTCCTGGCCCATATGGCCGGGGTCGAGATCGCCTTGCCGGAGTTGCTCGCGGTGCTGGTGATCTGCCTGGTGACGTCGCTGGGCTCTACCAGCGTGGCGGGTTCGGCGTTGTTCACCTTGATCGCGACCTTGAACATCCTGCAACTGGTGCCGCTGGAAGGGGTGGGGCTGCTGCTGGGGGTGGAACGCTTGATGAAGTGCCGCTCGCTGACCAATGTGCTGGGCAACTGCGTGGCGTGCCTGGCGATTTGTGGGTGGCAGCGATCGATTGATCGTGGGGTGTTGCAACGGGAGCTGTCATGAACTGGCTTTATGT
>NZ_JACARN010000102.1:0-48548 GCF_013386605.1 Pseudomonas sp. IPO3749
GATAGAACCAAAAGTTCGAACCTCACAAAACACCGAAAGCTGTCACATACCCAATTTGCTGAAGCGAGGCACATGCCGCGACTCAGTACCCGAATTTCTTGACGACCATAGAGCATTGGAACCACCTGATCCCATCCCGAACTCAGCAGTGAAACGATGCATCGCCGATGGTAGTGTGGGGTTTCCCCATGTGAGAGTAGGTCATCGTCAAGATTAAATTCCGAAACCCCGTTTGCGAAAGCAGATGGGGTTTTGTTTTGGGCGGGCGAAAAGTCCCGAAAAGCCCGGAGTGACCGCTTCCATAGGCGTTTTCAGCTCTGCATTAGTAAGGGTTTTTTATAAGGGGCAGCAGCGCAGGCACTCAAATACGCTGAGCGCTCTCCAGTAGCTTCTAGAGGCACATGGGCGCGCGATGAATGGTAAGCGAGCATTGCGCTGACAGGGCGCGTCAGAGCGCGCCTGGAGAGGGGCTTGGAATGGTGCACCGCTCACAAAAGAGCAACTTTGCAGGTGACGCACTTTTCTACAGACGAAAAAAAAGACCTTGAATTTCAAGGTCTTTTTTAAGATGGTGCCCCGAGGGAGACTCGAACTCCCACTCCTTTCGAAAACGGATTTTGAATCCGCCGCGTCTACCAATTCCGCCATCAGGGCTCAATGGCGGCGAAGTATAGAGATGAGATTACCGTTGGTCAATCACCTTTCATGGTCAATTTTCACTATTTCCGCTAGACTTCCCGGCCCTGCTAGACGAACTCCATCATGCGCGTTGCTGACTTTACTTTTGAACTCCCTGATTCGCTGATCGCTCGCCATCCTTTGGCCGAGCGTCGCGCCAGTCGACTGCTGACCCTGGACGGGGTGAGTGGCGCCCTCGCACACCGTCAATTCACTGATTTGCTTGAGCATTTGCGCCCAGGCGATCTGATGGTGTTCAACAATACCCGGGTGATTCCGGCGCGGCTGTTTGGCCAGAAAGCTTCCGGCGGCAAGCTGGAAATTCTGGTGGAGCGGGTGCTGGACAGTCATCGCGTACTGGCTCACGTGCGCTCCAGCAAGTCGCCGAAGCCGGGTTCCAGCATCCTCATCGATGGCGGTGGCGAAGCCGAGATGGTTGCGCGTCATGATGCGCTGTTCGAACTCAAGTTTGCCGAAGAGGTATTGCCGCTGCTGGAGCGCGTCGGCCATATGCCGTTGCCGCCCTATATAGACCGCCCCGACGAAGACTCGGACCGCGAACGCTATCAGACGGTGTACTCCCAGCGCCTCGGCGCCGTTGCCGCGCCGACTGCGGGCCTGCACTTCGATCAGCCGCTGCTGGATGCGATTGCCGCCAAGGGCGTCGAGACCGCCTATGTGACCCTGCACGTGGGGGCCGGTACGTTTCAGCCGGTACGTGTGGATAACATCGAAGACCACCATATGCACAGCGAGTGGTTGGAGGTCAGCCAGGACGTCGTGGACGCTGTCGCGGCGTGCAAGGCGCGTGGTGGGCGAGTAGTCGCCGTGGGAACCACCAGCGTGCGCTCGTTGGAAAGCGCGGCGCGTGACGGCGTGCTCAAGCCGTTCAGCGGCGACACCGATATCTTTATCTTCCCAGGCCGGCCCTTCCATGTGGTCGATTGCCTGGTGACCAACTTCCATTTGCCCGAATCTACGCTGTTGATGCTGGTGTCGGCATTTGCCGGTTACCCGGAAACCATGGCCGCTTATCAAGCCGCCATCGCCAACGAGTACCGTTTTTTCAGCTACGGTGATGCGATGTTTATCACCCGTAACCCGGCGCCACGCGGCCCAGAGGAACAATCATGAGTCGTATGTCGTTTGAACTGCTGGCCACTGACGGCAAGGCCCGACGCGGTCGCCTGACCTTCCCGCGCGGCACCGTCGAGACCCCGGCCTTCATGCCGGTTGGCACCTACGGCACCGTCAAGGGCATGCTGCCGCGCGACATCGTCGCCACCGGCGCCGAGATCATCCTCGGCAACACCTTCCACCTGTGGCTGCGCCCGGGCACGGAAGTGATCAAGAAGCACGGCGACCTGCATGACTTCATGAAGTGGCAAGGCCCGATCCTGACCGATTCGGGTGGTTTCCAGGTGTTCAGCCTGGGCGCCATGCGCAAGATCAAGGAGGAGGGCGTGACCTTCGCCTCGCCGGTGGACGGTTCCAAGGTGTTCATGGGGCCGGAAGAGTCGATGCAGGTGCAGCGCGACCTGGGTTCCGACATCGTGATGATTTTCGACGAGTGCACGCCTTACCCGGCTGACGAAGACGTCGCACGAATTTCCATGGAGTTGTCCCTGCGTTGGGCCCAGCGTTCGAAGAATGCCCACGGCGACAACACCGCTGCGCTGTTCGGTATTGTCCAGGGCGGCATGCACGAAAGCCTGCGCAAACGCTCGCTGGAAGGCCTCGACAAAATCGGCTTTGACGGCCTGGCCATCGGCGGTTTGTCGGTGGGCGAGCCCAAGCACGAAATGATCAAGGTGCTGGATTACCTGCCGGGCCTGATGCCGGCTGACAAACCTCGTTACCTTATGGGCGTTGGCAAACCGGAAGATCTCGTAGAGGGTGTGCGCCGCGGTGTGGACATGTTCGATTGCGTGATGCCAACCCGTAATGCCCGCAATGGGCATCTGTTCATCGATACAGGCGTGCTGAAGATCCGTAACGCGTTCCATCGCCATGATGATTCGCCGCTGGATCCCACCTGTGATTGCTACACCTGCCAGAACTTCTCCCGTGCTTATCTGCACCATCTGGACAAGTGTGGGGAAATGCTGGGTAGCATGTTGAATACCATCCACAATTTGCGTCACTACCAAGTCCTGATGGCTGGTTTGCGCGAGGCTATTCAACAGGGTACATTGGCCGCCTTCGTCGATGCCTTCTATGCCAAGCGCGGGCTTCCTGTGCCGCCCTTGGACTGAGTTTTCCGACCCTAAGATTCACTATTTGCAACTGGAGTGCTAAATGAGCTTTTTTATCTCTAACGCCATGGCTGATGCCGCTGCGCCTGCTGCCGCCGGCCCTATGGGCGGTGGTTTCGAGTGGATTTTCCTGGTCGGCTTCCTGGTCATCTTCTACCTGATGATCTGGCGCCCACAGGCCAAGCGTGCCAAAGAGCAGAAAAATCTGCTGGGCAGCCTGCAGAAAGGTGACGAAGTTGTGACCACCGGCGGCATCGCTGGCAAGATCA
Source organism: Pseudomonas sp. IPO3749 (assembly GCF_013386605.1). Taxonomy (NCBI): domain Bacteria; kingdom Pseudomonadati; phylum Pseudomonadota; class Gammaproteobacteria; order Pseudomonadales; family Pseudomonadaceae; genus Pseudomonas; species Pseudomonas sp. IPO3749. Next base: position 3,203 of record NZ_JACARN010000102.1, read on the forward strand.
CCAAGGTTTCCGATGCTTTCGTGGTACTGGAAGTTTCCGACACCGTAGAAATGAAGTTCCAGAAGGGCGCCATCGCCGCCACGCTGCCAAAAGGCACGCTCAAAGCGATCTGAGTAACAACCTTTACCAATCGACGGGGCGCGCAAGGCGCCCCGCGTTATAAGCGGGCGGCGTGATGCTGAACAAATACCCTCTGTGGAAATACGTACTGATCCTGGCGGTGCTGGCGATCGGTTTTATTTATTCCGCTCCCAATCTCTATCCTGATGACCCGGCGATCCAGATCACTGGCGCCAGTACTTCGCTGCAGGTCAATCAGGCCGATCTGGAACGCGCGAGCAAAGCGCTCACTGACGCGGGTATCCAGGTCAAGGCGGCAACATTGGCTGCTGATGCGAAAGGCGGTTTGTTGCGCCTGACCAAGCAAGAAGACCAATTGCCGGCCAAAGACGTCGTGCGCAAGGCCATGGGTGACGACTACGTCGTCGCACTCAACCTGGCACAGACCACGCCACAATGGCTGCGCAGCATTGGCGCGCACCCGATGAAGCTGGGTCTGGACTTGTCCGGTGGTGTGCACTTCCTGTTGGAAGTCGACATGGACAAAGCCCTCGACGCCCGCCTGAAAGTCTACGAAGGCGATGTGAAGAGCCTGCTGCGTAAAGAGCGCCTGCGTTATCGCAGCCTGCCGCAGCTCAACGGTGCCATTCAGTTGGGCTTCTCTGATGAGGCTTCTCGTGAACAGGCCCGTGCGCTGATCCGTAAAAATTTCAACGATTTCGATATCGTGCCGGCTGACCTGAATGGCCAGGCTGTGCTGCGTCTGGCGATGAGCCCGGCGAAGATTGCGGAAATCCGCGAATACTCCATCAAGCAGAACTTGACCACGGTCCGTAACCGCGTCAACGAACTGGGTGTAGCCGAGCCGATCGTTCAGCGCCAGGGTGCCAACCGCATCGTGGTTGAGCTGCCGGGCGTACAGGACACTGCTGAAGCCAAGCGTATCCTGGGTAAAACCGCCAACCTGGAATTCCGTCTGGCGGCTGAGCCGGGTGCTACCCGTGCGACTGCCGAAGAATTCGAGTTCCGTGAAGGCAACCGTCCTCCAGCGCTGATCGAGCGTGGCTTGATCATCACCGGTGACCAGGTGACTGACGCCAAGGCTGGTTTCGGCGAGCACGGTACCCCTGAAGTGAACATCCGCCTGGATGGTCATGGCGGCGAACTGATGAGCCGCGCCACGCGCAGCAACGTCGGTCGCAGCATGGCGGTGATCTTCATCGAGCAACGCCCGGTGACCACCTACACCAAGCAAATGGTCAACGGTGTCGAAAAAGACGTGCCGGTACAGACCTTCAAGGAAGAGAAGAAGATCATCAGCCTGGCGACCATCCAGTCGCCGCTCGGTGCTCAATTCCGTATCACCGGCCTGAACGGCCAGGGCGAATCCTCGGAACTGGCGCTGCTGCTGCGTGCCGGTGGCCTGGCTGCCCCGATGTACTTCGCTGAAGAGCGTACCATCGGTCCGAGCCTGGGCGCCGACAACATCACCAAGGGTATCGACGCGGCCTTGTGGGGCATGCTGTTCGTGTCCCTGTTCATCATCGCCATCTACCGCTTCTTCGGCATCATCGCCACCGTGGCCCTGGCGGGCAACATGGTCATGTTGCTGGCCCTGATGTCGCTGCTGGGCGCTACGCTGACCCTGCCAGGTATCGCCGGTATCGTACTCACCATGGGTATGGCGGTAGACGCCAACGTACTGATCTTCTCGCGGATCCGTGAAGAGATCGCGGCGGGCATGACCGTACAGCGTGCAATCAACGAAGGCTTCGGCCGGGCATTTACCGCGATTCTCGACTCCAACCTGACCACACTGTTGGTCGGCGGGATTCTCTTTGCCATGGGCACCGGCCCGGTCAAAGGTTTTGCGGTGACCATGTCCCTCGGTATCTTTACCTCGATGTTCACGGCCATCATGGTGACCCGCGCAATGGTCAACCTGATCTTTGGCGGGCGTGACTTCAAGAAGTTGTGGATTTAAGGGGCTGCCATGTTACGTACAATCAACTTCATGGGCGTTCGCAACGTTGCGTTCGGCGTCACCGTGCTCCTTACCGTTCTGGCGTTGTTCAGCTGGTTCCATAAGGGCCTGAACTACGGTCTGGACTTCACTGGCGGTACGCTCATCGAGCTGACCTACGAGAAGCCGGCCGATGTGACCCTGGTGCGCAATGAGCTGGTCAAGGCCGGCTATCACGAAGCCGTCGTGCAGAGTTTTGGTGCGACCACCGACCTGCTGGTGCGTATGCCAGGAGAAGACCCGCAACTGGGTCACCAGGTAGCCGAGGCCTTGCAGAAGGTCGGCGGCGACAACCCGGCATCGGTCAAGCGCGTCGAGTTCGTAGGCCCGCAGGTCGGTGAAGAGCTGCGCGACCAGGGCGGCCTCGGCATGCTTCTGGCGCTGGTCGGTATCATGATCTACCTGGCGTTCCGCTTTCAGTGGAAGTTCGGTGTCGGCGCCATCGTGTCGCTGATCCACGACGTGATCGTGACCGTGGGCATCCTGGCGTACTTCCAGGTGACCTTCGACCTGACCGTACTGGCGGCCGTGCTGGCGATCATTGGTTACTCCCTCAACGACACCATCGTGGTATTTGACCGGGTTCGCGAGAACTTCCGTGTACTGCGCAAGGCGTCGCTGATCGAGAACATCAACATCTCCACCACCCAGACTCTGCTGCGGACCATGGCCACATCGATCTCCACCTTGCTGGCGATCGCAGCGCTTATGATCTTCGGTGGTGACAACCTGTGGGGCTTCTCCCTGGCGCTGTTCATCGGCGTTCTGGCGGGTACCTACTCGTCGATCTACATCGCCAACGTGGTACTGATCTGGCTGAACCTGAACAGCGAAGACCTGATCCCTCCGGCCAGCACTGGCAAGGAGGTCGACGACCGTCCTTGATGGGCGTTTGTTGATCCGCTGAGACAAGAAAGGCGCGAGTATTGAACTCGCGCCTTTTTTTTTGCTCCAAGGCTGGGTATAGCGCGGACGTTTCGGTCCGCTTGTGATGGTCAGGAGGTTCACGTGAACAAGTCGTTGCTGGTTGGTGCGGTATTGGGTGCTGTCGGTGTGACTGCCGGGGGTGCTGTTGCCACCTACAGCCTGGTAAAAAGCGGCCCTGAGTATGCGCAAGTGCTGGCGGTGCAGCCGGTTAAAACCCAGATAAAAACTCCCCGTGAGGTCTGCAAGGACGTCACCGTGACCCGGCAGCGTCCGGTGCAGGATCAGCATCAAATCGCCGGTACGGTCGTAGGTGCCCTGGCGGGTGGCTTGCTGGGCAACCAGATCGGTGGTGGTAACGGTAAGAAGCTGGCCACAGTGGCCGGTGCTGTCGGTGGTGGTTATGCCGGTAACAAGGTTCAGGAAGGCATGCAGAACCGTGACACCTACACCACCACGCAAACCCGTTGTAACACCGTTAACGACATCAGTGACAAGGTGGTCGGGTATGACGTGCGTTACAACCTGGATGGCAAGGAAGGTTCGGTGCGTATGGAGCGCGACCCAGGCAGCCAGATTCCAGTCGACAAAGAAGGTCGTTTGATCCTGGGTCAGAACCAGCAGTAACCGGTTCTACAGGCATAAAAAAAGCACCCCTTGGGGTGCTTTTTTGTGCTCGCTCGCTTAGCGCTTCAGCGAAGCCGGCAGGTGCGGCTGGATCGCCGTCAGGACTGCCTTGAAGCATTTGGTGTTGCCCGCAACCACGTGGCCTTTCTCAAGGAAATCGTGACCGCCGGTGAAGTCGCTCACCAAACCGCCCGCTTCCTGGATCAGTAGCGCGCCCGCAGCCATGTCCCACTCGGACAGGCCCGACTCCCAGAACGCATCGAAGCGACCAGCGGCAACGTAAGCCAGGTCCAGGCTCGCTGCGCCCGCGCGACGGATGCCGGCAGTCTGGCCAACCAGGGCGCGGAACATGCCCAGGTAGTTTTCCAGGTTGTCCATCTGATCGTCCCGGAACGGGAAGCCGGTGCCCAGCAGGGCGCCGTCCAGGCTGGTGCGACCGCTGACGCGCAGGCGACGACCATTCAGCTGGGCGCCACGGCCACGGCTTGCGGTGAATTCTTCCTGGCGAACTGGGTCCAGAACCACGGCGTGTTCCAGGCGACCACGGTATTTGCACGCAATGCTCACGGCAAAGTGCGGGATGCCGCGCAGGAAGTTGGTGGTGCCATCCAGTGGGTCGATGATCCACAGATAGTCTTCGCCTTCACCGCTCCCTTTGTGCAAACCGGTTTCTTCGCCGAGGATGCCATGGGTAGGGTAGGCCTTGCGCAGCGCGTCGATGATTTTCTGTTCGGCGGCGCGATCCACCTCGGATACATAATCCTTGGCGTCTTTTTCGTCGACCTTGATGGTATCCAGGCGCTCGATGGAGCGGAAGATCAATTCACTGGCGCTGCGGGCGGCGCGCAGCGCGATATTCAGCATGGGCTGCATGGATGTGTCACCTAAGGTTGTTAAAGAAAGCCGAGCATTCTAGCAGAAACTTTCTTCAGGTGAAGGACGACGTTAGCTTTCATGGCATAACCTTAGGCTGTTCTGTAAGATTTGCTCCCCTTTCCCGTGTCCGAGAGCGCCTCCCTTGCTGCAAAACATTCGTGTCGTCTTGGTCAATACCAGTCATCCCGGCAACATCGGCGGGGTGGCGCGAGCCATGAAAAACATGGGGCTGACGCGTCTGGTGCTGGTAGACCCGCGCGTGTTCCCGCACCACGAGGCCGATGCCCGCGCATCCGGCGCCAATGACCTCCTTGAAAAAGCCCAGGTCGTCGCCACCCTGGAAGATGCCTTGGTCGGCTGCAACCTGGTGCTCGGCACCAGTGCCCGCGACCGTCGTATCCCCTGGCCCTTGCTGGATCCGCGTGAGTGCGGCACCAAAGTGGTCGAGGAGGCTGCCGGCGGCGCTGAAATCGCCTTGGTATTTGGCCGTGAAGACTCCGGCCTGACCAATGAAGAGCTGCAGCGATGTCATTACCACGTGCACATCCCATCAGACCCTGAATTCAGCTCGCTGAACCTCGGGGCGGCGGTGCAGGTATTGACCTACGAAGTGCGTATGGCTTGGCTGGCCGCTGCGGGTCAGCCGAGCAAGGTTGAGAAGGACGAGGTCGCGTCGACCAAAAGTGGCGAGTTGGCCACCATGGACGAGCTGGAGCGGTTTTATGAGCACCTGGAGCAAACCCTGGTGGCCATTGAGTTCCTCGATCCGGAAAAGCCACGGCACTTGATGGCACGCCTGCGTCGTCTTTACGGACGTAGCTCGGTCAGCCGGGCTGAAATGAATATATTGCGTGGCATCCTCACGGAAACCCAGAAAGCGGCCCGTGGCGAGCTTCTTAAGCGGAAGGATTAAAAATGTTCGAGCGTTTGCGAGAAGATATCCAGAGTGTTTTCCACCGTGACCCGGCGGCGCGCAACGCCTTTGAAGTGCTGACCTGCTACCCAGGCATGCACGCCATCTGGATCCATCGCCTGTCCGGTGCTTTGTGGGGCATGGGCTGGAAATGGCTGGCGCGGTTAGTGTCGAACTTCGGTCGCTGGCTGACTGGGATCGAGATTCATCCAGGCGCCAAGGTCGGCCGTCGCTTCTTCATCGACCATGGCATGGGCATCGTGATTGGCGAGACTGCCGAGATCGGCGATGACGTGACCCTTTACCAGGGCGTGACGCTTGGCGGCACCAGTTGGAACAAGGGCAAGCGCCACCCAACCTTGGGTGATGGCGTGGTGGTCGGGGCGGGGGCCAAGGTGCTTGGCCCGTTCACCGTCGGCGCGGGCGCCAAGGTCGGCTCCAATGCGGTAGTAACCAAAGCTGTGCCGCCGGGTGCAACCGTTGTGGGTATTCCTGGGCGGATCATCGTCAAGCCGGAAGTTGGCGACGAGCAGGAAGCCAAGCGCAAGGCCATGGCTGAGAAGATTGGCTTCGATGCCTATGGCGTCAGCGAAGACATGCCCGACCCCGTGGCGCGCGCCATTGGCCAGTTGCTGGATCACCTTCAGGCAGTAGATGGCAAGCTGGACGGCATGTGCGGCGCGTTGAAGGACTTGGGCAGCCCCTACTGTGCGAAAGATCTGCCGGAGCTTCGCGAAGAAGACTTCGCCGAAATCAAGGACGAAGCCTCCACCAAGGCAGGCTAAGTGTTTGCTGTTGATCGGCGCAGCCCCGGTTGCGCTGGTCGATCCCACCCCATCCTGCTATGATTCGCGCGCCCTTTTTACGGGTAATCCTGACTAAAGTACTAGGTCTTATAGTTGACTTAAATACTCGGGAATCGCATACTTGCCCCCATTCTGAAACACCTTGGTACTTGTCCATGAGACTGACTACAAAAGGCCGATACGCGGTGACTGCCATGCTCGACCTGGCTTTGCATGCGCAAACTGGGCCGGTGTCCCTGGCCGATATCTCCGAGCGCCAAGGCATTTCCCTGTCCTATCTCGAGCAACTGTTCGCCAAATTGCGTCGTAGCAACCTGGTTTCCAGTGTTCGCGGTCCAGGCGGCGGCTATCAGTTGTCCCGCGACATGCAGGGTATCCAAGTGGCTCAGGTGATCGATGCGGTCAACGAATCCGTCGACGCTACCAAATGCCAGGGCCTGGGTGACTGCCACGCCGGCGACACCTGCCTCACACACCACCTGTGGTGTGACTTGAGCCTGCAGATCCATGAGTTTTTGAGTGGTATCAGCTTGGCTGATCTTGTGACTCGCCGTGAGGTGCAAGAAGTAGCCCAGCGTCAGGACCAGCGCCGTTGCAACACCAAGGCGCCGCGTCTGGACAAGATCGAAGCGTCCGCCGTCGAGTGACAGCCGAAGAGCTAACGGCACGCCAGCCAGCCTGATTTAGGAGAAAGTCCATGAAATTGCCGATTTACCTTGATTACTCAGCGACCACCCCGGTTGATCCGCGTGTCGCGCAAAAGATGAGCGAATGCCTGCTGGTTGACGGAAACTTCGGTAACCCGGCCTCCCGTTCCCACGTATTCGGCTGGAAAGCCGAGGAAGCGGTCGAAAACGCTCGTCGCCAGGTCGCTGACCTGGTTGGCGCAGACCCGCGTGAAATCGTCTGGACCTCCGGTGCTACCGAGTCCGACAACCTGGCTATCAAGGGCGCGGCGCATTTCTACGCGACCAAGGGCAAACACCTGATCACCACCAAGATTGAGCACAAGGCTGTCCTCGACACCATGCGCCAACTGGAACGTGAAGGTTTCGAGGTCACCTACCTTGAGCCAACCACCGACGGTATCGTCACCCCGGCCATGATCGAAGCGGCCCTGCGTGAAGACACCATTCTGGTTTCCGTGATCCACGTGAACAACGAAATCGGCACCATCAACGACATCGCGGCCATCGGCGAGCTGACTCGCTCGAAGGGCATCCTGCTGCACGTCGACGCTGCTCAGTCCACCGGCAAGGTCGACATCGACCTGTCGAAGCTGAAAGTCGACCTGATGTCGTTCTCTGCCCACAAGACCTACGGCCCTAAAGGCATCGGCGCCCTGTACGTGAGCCGCAAGCCTCGCGTGCGCATCGAAGCCACCATGCACGGCGGCGGTCACGAGCGCGGCATGCGTTCGGGCACCCTGGCGACCCACCAGATCGTCGGCATGGGCGAAGCCTTCCGCGTAGCCAAGGAAGACATGGCTGCCGAAAACATCCGCATCAAAGCCCTGAGCGACCGCTTCTATAAGCAGGTCGAAGGCCTTGAAGAGCTGTACATCAACGGCAGCATGACCGCCCGTGTACCGCACAACCTGAATTTGAGCTTCAACTACGTTGAAGGCGAGTCGCTGATCATGGCGCTCAAGGACCTGGCGGTTTCGTCCGGTTCGGCCTGCACCTCGGCGTCCCTTGAGCCTTCGTACGTACTGCGCGCCCTGGGCCGCAACGACGAACTGGCGCACAGCTCGATCCGCTTTACGTTCGGCCGCTTCACCACCGAAGAACAAGTCGACTACGCCGCGCAAAAAGTCTGCGAAGCCGTCAACAAGCTGCGCGTTCTGTCGCCGCTGTGGGACATGTACAAAGACGGCGTCGATATTTCCAAGATCGAGTGGGCGGCACACTAACTATAGAAGCCGCCACCCCAGCTCTGTAGCAACGTGGCGGAAAACGCAGGCGTTTCTACAGGGTTCCAGAGCGGCCCTGATGAGTGAGGATTCAGTACCATGGCTTACAGCGAAAAGGTCATCGACCACTACGAAAACCCGCGCAACGTCGGCAAGATGGACGCGGAAGACCCAGATGTCGGCACCGGCATGGTCGGCGCCCCGGCGTGCGGCGATGTGATGCGCCTGCAGATCAAGGTCAACGACGCTGGCGTTATCGAAGATGCCAAGTTCAAGACCTACGGCTGCGGTTCCGCCATCGCCTCCAGCTCCCTGGCGACCGAATGGATGAAAGGCAAGACCCTGGATGAGGCTGTCACCATCAGCAACACCCAGCTGGCCGAAGAGCTGGCCCTGCCGCCAGTGAAAATCCACTGCTCGGTACTCGCAGAAGACGCCATCAAGGCGGCCGTTCGCGACTACAAGCAGAAGAAAGGCTTGATCTAAGCATTTGGCGACGAGTAAGGAGTCAACGATGGCTATCAGCATGACAGAAGCGGCTGCACAGCACATTCGCCGCTCCCTGAATGGGCGCGGTAAAGGTGAGGGGATTCGCCTGGGTGTTCGCACCACAGGCTGCTCCGGCCTTGCCTACGTGCTGGAGTTTGTCGACGAGGTGGTTGCGGAAGACCAGGTGTTCGAAAGTCACGGCGAGAAAGTGATCATCGACCCTAAAAGCCTGACTTACCTGGACGGCACCGAACTCGATTTCGTCAAGGAAGGGTTGAACGAAGGCTTCAAGTTCAACAACCCCAACGTGCGCGGTGAATGTGGCTGCGGCGAAAGCTTCAACATCTGAGGCTATTCGTGGGTACTCCTTGTCATTTCGCTTTATTCGAGCTGCAGCCGAGCTTTCGCCTGGACCTTGAGCAGCTTGCCACGCGCTACCGAGAATTGGCGCGTGGGGTGCATCCAGACCGTTTTGCTGACGCCTCCGAGCGCGAGCAACGCGTTGCTCTGGAGAAGTCGGCCAGCCTCAACGAGGCCTATCAGACCCTGAAAAATCCGCCCAAGCGCGCGCGTTATCTGCTCGCGATGAACGGTGGAGAGTTGCCGCTGGAAGTCACGGTTCACGATCCCGACTTCCTGATGCAACAGATGCAGTGGCGCGAAGAACTTGAAGACTTGCAGGACGAAGCCGATCTTGCTGGCGTCGCGGTCTTCAAGCGTCGTCTGAAAACGGCCCAGGATGAGCTCAACGAAAGCTTCGCAGCTTGTTGGGATGATGCAGCGCAACGTGAACAGGCCGAACGCCTGATGCGGCGCATGCAGTTCCTCGACAAGCTCACCTACGAAGTGCGCCAGCTAGAAGAGCGCCTCGACGATTAACCCCGTGTGCTGCCCGTGATGCACGCCTGATAGACAGATAAGACCTGATTACCATGGCCCTACTGCAAATCGCCGAACCCGGCCAAAGCCCTCAACCGCACCAGCGTCGCCTGGCGGTCGGGATTGACCTGGGCACCACCAATTCCCTGGTTGCTGCCTTGCGCAGCGGCCTGTCCGAGCCGTTGCCCGACGCTGACGGGCAGGTGATCCTGCCGTCTGCCGTGCGCTACCACGCTGATCGCACTGAAGTCGGTGAGTCGGCCAAGTTGGCGGCGTCTACCGATCCTCTGAATACCGTGTTGTCGGTCAAGCGCTTGATGGGTCGTGGTCTGTCCGACGTCAAGCAATTGGGCGACCAGCTGCCGTATCGCTTTGTCGGCGGTGAATCCCACATGCCGTTCATCGACACCATCCAGGGCCCGAAAAGCCCGGTGGAAGTGTCGGCCGATATCCTCAAGGTGCTGCGCCAGCGCGCGGAAAAAACCCTGGGTGGCGAACTGGTTGGTGCGGTGATCACCGTTCCGGCTTATTTCGACGACGCGCAGCGCCAAGCCACCAAGGATGCGGCGAAACTCGCCGGCCTGAATGTGCTGCGCCTGCTCAATGAGCCGACTGCGGCGGCCGTGGCTTATGGCCTCGACCAGCACGCAGAAGGCCTTGTCGCTATTTACGACCTAGGCGGCGGTACCTTTGATATTTCGATCCTGCGCCTGACCGGCGGCGTCTTCGAAGTGCTGGCCACCGGTGGCGACAGCGCCCTGGGCGGCGATGACTTCGACCACGCCATTGCGGGCTGGATCATCAGCAGCGCCGGTTTGTCGGCCGATCTGGATCCGGGCGCGCAGCGTAACCTGCTGCAAACCGCCTGCGCCGCCAAGGAAGCGCTGACGGAGGCTGCAACCGTTGGAGTTTCCTACGGCACCTGGTCGGCCCAACTGACGCGCGAAGCCTTTGATGCGTTGATCGAACCGATGGTTGCCCGCAGCCTGAAAGCTTGCCGCCGTGCCGTGCGTGACTCCGGTATCGAGTTGGAAGACGTCGGCGCCGTGGTCATGGTCGGTGGCTCCACCCGTGTGCCGCGCGTGCGTGAAGCCGTTGCTGAAGCGTTCGGTCGCCAGCCGCTGACTGAAATCGACCCGGATCAAGTGGTCGCCATTGGCGCTGCAATCCAGGCCGATACCCTGGCGGGCAACAAGCGCGACGGCGGCGAATTGCTGCTGCTCGACGTGATTCCGCTGTCCTTGGGACTGGAAACCATGGGCGGCTTGATGGAGAAGGTGATTCCACGCAACACCACCATCCCCGTCGCCCGCGCCCAGGACTTCACCACGTACAAAGATGGCCAGACGGCCATGATGATCCACGTGCTGCAAGGTGAGCGCGAGCTGATCAGCGACTGCCGCTCCCTGGCGCGTTTTGAATTGCGCGGTATCCCGGCGATGGTCGCGGGTGCGGCGAAGATCCGCGTGACCTTCCAGGTCGACGCCGATGGCCTGTTGAATGTGGCCGCGCGTGAGCTGGGTTCAGGCGTTGAGGCGAGCATCCAGGTCAAGCCGTCCTACGGCCTCACCGACGGTGAAATCGCCAAGATGCTCAAGGACTCGTTCCAATATGCCGGTGACGACAAGGTCGCCCGTGTATTGCGTGAGCAGCAAGTCGACGCCCAGCGCCTGCTCGAAGCGGTGCAGGGCGCCCTGGATGCTGACGGCGAGCGCCTGTTGGATGCCGAAGAGCGCATGGTCATTGACCTGCAGATGCAGGAACTGGCCGAACTGATGAAAGGCGACGATGGTTATGCCATCGAGCAACAGACCAAGCGCCTGTCGCAAGTGACCGATGCTTTTGCCGCCCGTCGTATGGACCAGACGGTCAAAGCCGCCCTGGCGGGACGCAACCTGAATGAAATCGAGGAATAATTAATGCCGCAGGTCATTTTTCTGCCACACGCCGAGCATTGCCCGGACGGTATGGTCGTGGAGGCTGAGACCGGCAAGTCCATCCTCGAAGTTGCCCATGACAACCACATCGAGATCGAAAGCGCCTGCGGCGGTGTGTGCGCTTGCACCACGTGCCACTGCGTCATCCGCGAGGGCTTCAACAGCCTTGAAGAGGCTGATGAGCTGGAGGAGGACTTTCTCGACCGCGCATGGGGCCTTGAGGCGACTTCGCGTCTAAGCTGTCAGGCAAAGGTCGGCACGGAAGACATCACTGTCGAAATTCCGAAATATTCCCTCAACCACGCCGCCGAAGCGCCGCATTGATTCAAGGAAGTGTCATGAGTCTTAAATGGGTTGATGTGCAAGAGATCGCTATCCTGTTGGCGGATGCCAACCCGGATCTGGATCCTTACTCCCTGAACTTTGTAGCTTTGCGTGACATGGTCATGGCGTTGCCAGGGTTCGAAGATGAGCGTGATCGCGGCGGTGAGAAGGTTCTGGAAGCTATCCAGACTGCCTGGAAAGAAGAACAGGACTGACGCCTCCCTTTACGCAGTTAGGCAATACCCAATAACCCGCGTATAATTCGCGGGTTTAATTTTTCGTAAATTACCGTTTCTGGAGTTACACCATGGCTGTTCAACGTACTTTCTCCATCATCAAGCCTGACGCTGTTGCAAAAAACGTCATCGGCGAGATCACCACTCGTTTCGAAAAAGCCGGCCTGAAGGTTGTAGCTTCGAAACTCAAGCAACTGTCCAAGGCTGAAGCTGAAGGCTTCTACGCTGAGCACAGCGCTCGTGGTTTCTTCGGCGACCTGGTTGCCTTCATGATCTCCGGTCCTGTTGTTGTTCAGGTTCTGGAAGGCGAAAACGCTATCGCTCTGAACCGTGAGCTGATGGGCGCTACCAACCCTAAAGAAGCGGCTGCCGGCACCATCCGTGCTGACTTCGCTGAATCCATCGACGCCAACGCTGTACACGGCTCGGACTCCGAAGCTGCCGCTGCTCGCGAAATCTCGTACTTTTTCGCTGCTACTGAAGTAACCGCTCGCTAAGCATCGGCTTAAAGAGTGAGGGTGAATCCATGACTACATCGACTGTTAAAACCAACCTGCTGGGTCTGACTCAGCCGGAAATGGAGAAATTCTTCGACTCAATCGGGGAGAAGCGTTTCCGTGCCGGTCAGGTAATGAAATGGATTCACCACTTTGGTGTCGATGATTTCGATGCCATGACGAACGTCAGCAAGGCCCTGCGCGACAAGCTCAAGGCCATTGCTGAAGTGCGTGGTCCCGAAGTGGTCAGCGAGGACATCTCCAGCGACGGCACCCGTAAGTGGGTGGTGCGCGTGGCGTCCGGCAGCTGCGTCGAGACCGTGTACATTCCCCAGGGCAAACGCGGCACCTTGTGCGTTTCGTCCCAGGCAGGCTGTGCCCTGGACTGCAGTTTCTGCTCCACCGGCAAGCAAGGCTTCAATAGCAACCTCACCGCCGCCGAAGTCATCGGCCAGGTGTGGATTGCCAACAAATCCTTTGGCAGTGTCCCGGCGACCGTCGACCGTGCCATCACCAACGTGGTGATGATGGGCATGGGTGAGCCGCTGCTGAACTTCGACAACGTCATTGCGGCCATGCACCTGATGATGGACGACCTGGGCTACGGCATCTCCAAGCGCCGTGTAACCCTGTCGACCTCCGGCGTGGTACCGATGATCGATGAGCTGGCCAAGCACATCGACGTCTCCCTGGCGTTGTCGCTGCATGCACCGAATGACGCATTGCGTAACCAATTGGTGCCAATCAACAAGAAGTATCCGCTTAAGATGCTGCTCGAATCTTGCCAGCGTTACATGGCAACCTTGGGCGAAAAACGCGTGTTGACCATTGAGTACACCATGCTCAAGGACATCAACGACAAGGTCGAACACGCGGTCGAGATGATCGAATTGCTCAAGAACACCCCGTGCAAGATCAACCTGATTCCGTTTAACCCGTTTCCACATTCTGGCTACGAGCGGCCGAGCAACAACGCAATCCGCCGTTTCCAGGATCAACTGCACCAGGCCGGCTACAACGTCACCGTCCGCACCACCCGTGGTGAAGACATCGATGCCGCCTGTGGTCAATTGGTCGGGCAGGTGATGGACCGTACCCGCCGCAGCGAACGTTATATCGCCGGGCGTGAGTTGAAAGCCGTTGACGATTTACCGCTGATTGCTGTGAATCGAATCTGAGAGAGGATCTCTATGCCCTTGCGCCTTGCGCTGCTCTTGCTTGTTACCGGTCTTGCGGCCGGTTGTGTTTCATCGGGCCATGAGAGCCCTTTGCAAACCGGTAAAGGCCGTGACGAGGCGCGGGTTGCCTATGTGCAACTGGGCTTGGGTTACCTGCAACAAGGCATGAGCGAGCAAGCCAAGGTGCCGTTGAAAAAGGCGCTGGAGCTGGACGGCGACGATGCCGACGCCAATGGCGCACTGGCCCTGGTGTTTCAGGCCCAGGCCGAGCCTGAACTGGCCGAACAGTATTTCCACAAGGCCCTGGCCTCCCGTCCTGCCGACCCGCGGCTGCTGAACAATTACGGCAGCTTTCTGTTCGAGCAGAAACGTTATGACCAGGCTGCCCTTTATTTCCAGCAAGCCAGCGCCGATACCCTCTATCCTGAGCGTTCACGGGTGTTCGAGAACCTTGGGGTGACCTCGATGCGCCTCGGTCAGCGCGACAGCGCCCGCCAGCAACTGGAAAAAGCCCTGCATTTGAACGGTCGCCAGCCTCGGGCGTTGCTCGAAATGGCTGAGTTATCCTTTGATGACAGGCATTATGTGCCGGCACGTGACTATTACGAGCGTTTTAGCCTGCTCAGCGGGCAAAATGCACGTAGTCTATTGCTCGGTGTGCGCCTGGCGACGGTTCATGAAGAACGCGACACGGCCGCACGTTTTGGCCAGCAACTCGAACGACTCTATCCCGGTACGCCGGAATATCAGCAATACCTGTCGGAGCAATGATGAAAGCGGCGCACCCGGAAGTTGTAGCAGCTAATCGCGTAAACCCAGGCGACACCTTGCGTCAGGCCCGCGAAAGCAATGGTTGGTCGCTGGCGGAAGTGGCCCTCAAGCTCAATTTGACCACGACGTCCCTGGGCAACCTGGAAGCTGGCGCGTTCGATAAGCTGCCTGGGCACACCTTTGCCCGCGGCTATATCCGCGCCTACGCCAAATTGCTGGGGATCGACCAGGCCATACTGGTCCAGGAGTTCGACCAATTCACCGGCACCGACTCCCAGGGCAGCAATGTCCACGGCCTGGGGCGTATCGAAGAGCCAGTGCGGGTTTCCCACACGATTTTGCGCATTGTCAGCCTGTTGCTGCTGATCGCGGTCATTGGTGGCGGTTTCGTCTGGTGGCAAGACCAGACCTCCCAGCGCACCAAGGACCTGACCAGCAACGCCATGGAGCACGTTGAGGTCGAAAGCGCTGACGGCACCACCCAGATTCATCCGCTGGACGAGCCGGAAGACCAGGCTGTTGCCGAAAGCCAGGCTGCGCCTGAAGCACCGGCGGCCACCGATCAGCCAGCACCGGAAACTGCGCCAGCCGCGACTGCTGCGGTACCGGCCCCTGCGACACCCGCTACGCCGGTCCACACTCCGGCTGCCCCGGTTGCTCAGGCCCATACCCCGGGCGCACCCGTGCAGGCGCCGACAACTACGCCGACAGCCCCTGCGATTTCCCCGCCCACCACCCCTGCGTTGATCGCCGGTGATGGCCGTGTACAGATTACCTTCGTCGCTGACTGCTGGACGCAAGTCACCGATGGCAACGGCAAAGTGCTGTTCAGCGGTCTGAAGCGTAAGGGAGATACGCTCGACCAGGGCGGCAAGCCTCCTTTGACGCTGCGTCTGGGCTTTGCCCGTGGCGCGCAAGTGGCCTACAACGGCCAGCCTGTGGACGTGGCGCCGTTCACCAGTGGCGAGACCGCTCGCCTGAAGTTGGGACAATAGTCATGCACGGCGAATCTCCAATCAAACGTCGCGTATCGCGCAAGATCTGGGTCGGCTCGGTGCCGGTGGGTGGCGATGCCCCCATCGCGGTACAAAGCATGACCAACAGCGACACCAATGACGTGGCCGCCACCGTTGCCCAGATCAACCGTCTGGAAGCTGCGGGCGTGGACATCGTGCGCGTCTCCGTGCCGGACATGGACGCTGCCGAAGCCTTTGGCCGCATCAAGCAGCTGGTCAAGGTGCCATTGGTTGCCGACATTCACTTCGACTACAAGATCGCTTTGCGCGTGGCCGAACTGGGTGTGGACTGCCTGCGTATCAACCCGGGCAATATCGGTCGTGAAGACCGTGTGCGTGCGGTGGTTGATGCTGCCCGCGACCGTGGCATTCCAATCCGTATCGGCGTCAACGCCGGTTCCCTGGAAAAAGACCTGCAAAAGAAATACGGCGAACCGACTCCGGCGGCGCTGGTTGAATCGGCGCTGCGCCATGTTGAACACCTTGAACGCCTGAATTTCCAGGACTTCAAGGTCAGCGTAAAGGCCTCCGACGTGTTCATGGCAGTAGAAGCCTACCGCCTGTTGGCCAAGGAAATCGTGCAGCCGCTGCACCTGGGTATCACTGAAGCAGGCGGTTTACGCTCAGGCACAGTGAAATCTGCGGTGGGTCTCGGTATGCTGCTCGCCGAAGGGATTGGCGATACCATCCGCATCTCGCTGGCAGCAGACCCTGTAGAGGAAGTGAAAGTCGGTTACGACATTCTCAAATCCCTGCGTTTGCGTTCCCGTGGCATCAATTTCATTGCCTGCCCGAGCTGCTCGCGGCAGAACTTCGACGTGGTGAAAACCATGAACGATCTGGAATTGCGCCTTGAAGACCTGCTGGTGCCGCTGGATGTTGCGGTGATCGGCTGTGTGGTCAACGGGCCGGGTGAGGCCAAAGAGGCCCATGTGGGCCTGACCGGTGGTACGCCGAACCTGATCTACATCGACGGCAAGCCGTCGCAGAAGTTGACGAATGACAATCTGGTGGATGAGCTGGAAAAGCTGATCCGCGAGAAAGCGGCCGAAAAGGTCGCGGCTGACGCAGCGCTGATCGCGCGCGGCTGATTGAACGAATTTAAGGATTTGATGTGAGCAAGTCTCTGCAAGCCATTCGTGGCATGAACGACATCCTGCCGGAACAGACGCCTCTGTGGCGCTATTTCGAGGGCACTGTCGCGCGTCTGCTGGATAACTACGGTTACAAGCAGATCCGCATGCCGATCGTCGAGTTCACCGAGCTGTTCAAACGCTCCATCGGTGAAGTGACAGACATCGTCGAAAAAGAGATGTACACCTTTGAAGACCGCAACGGCGACTCCCTGACCCTGCGTCCGGAAGGCACCGCTGCGTGCGTGCGTGCCGTGCTTGAGCATGGCCTCACCGGTGCAGGCCAGCCGCAGAAATTGTGGTACATCGGCCCGATGTTCCGTCACGAACGCCCACAGAAAGGCCGTTATCGCCAGTTTCACCAGATCGGCCTGGAAGTGTTCAACATCGACGGCCCGGACATCGACGCCGAGCTGATCGTGCTGACCTGGCGCCTTTGGGGCCTGCTGGGCATCCGCGACGCGGTCAAGCTTGAACTCAACAGCCTGGGCACCAGCGAATCCCGTGGTCGCTACAAAGTGGCCCTGGTCGAGTACCTGTCCGCCCACCTGGACAAGTTGGACGAAGACAGCCAGCGCCGTCTGAAGACCAACCCGTTGCGCGTCCTCGATACCAAGAACGCCGACACCCAGGCCGTGCTGGTCAACGCGCCGAAAATGGCTGATTACCTGGACGACGAGTCCCGTATCCACTTCGAGGGCCTCAAGGCTCGTCTGGAAGCGGCCGGTATTCCGTTTGTGATCAACACCAAGCTGGTGCGTGGCCTCGATTACTACAGCAAGACCGTATTCGAATGGGTCACCGATAAACTCGGCGCCCAGGGCACCGTGTGTGCCGGTGGCCGTTACGACGGCCTGGTCGAGCAGATGGGCGGCAAACCGACCACCGGCGTGGGCTTCGCCATGGGCATCGAGCGGCTGATCCTGCTGCTGGAAACCCTGGAGCAGGTCCCGGAAGAGATCGCCCGTCAGGTGGACGTTTACCTCTGCGCCTTTGGCGAGGCCGCCGAACTGGCTGCCCTGGCCCTGAGCGAAAAGGTCCGCGACCAACTGCCAAACCTGCGCCTGCAGGTCAATGCCGGTGCCGGCAGCTTCAAGAGCCAGTTCAAGAAGGCCGACAAGAGCGGTGCGCTGTATGCGCTGATCCTCGGCGAAGACGAACTGGCCCAGCAAGTGATAGGTTTCAAACCCCTGCGTGGCCAGGGCGAGCAACAGAACATTGCCTTTGATGCGCTCGCTGCGCACTTGGCCACCTGCGTTGTGCAGGGTTGAAGCTGTCGAACAGCCGAATTTAGCGATTAAGGAGTATTGGGGTGTCGAGTTCTGATGATGATCAACTGGCCGAGTTCAAGGACTGGTGGCAGCGTAACGGCAAGCCCCTGGTTACTGGCGGTCTGCTGGCTTTAGTGGTGGTGTTCGGCTGGCAAGCCTGGACCAAGTATCAGGCCAACCAGTCCCAAGGCGCCTCGATCCTCTATCAGCAATTGCTGGAAACCACCCTGACGCCGGACGGTAAGCCCGATCCTGCGCAGGTTGCAGACCTGGCCGGCAAGCTGAAGAACGAATTCGGCGGTAGCACCTACGCCCAATACGGCAGCCTGTTCGTCGCGAAAGTCGCGGTCGACACCGGCAAGCTGGACGACGCCGCTGCAGAGCTGAAGGCTATCGCCGACAAGCCGACCAACCCGACCCTGGGTGAAATCGCACGTCAGCGCCTGGCTCAGGTACTGGCGGCACAGAACAAGGCTGACGAAGCACTCAAACTGCTCGACGGCGATGCTGACAAGGCATTTGTAGCCACTCGCGAAGAGCTCAAGGGCGACCTGTTGGTCCAATTGGGTCGTACCGACGAAGCCAATGCTGCGTACCAAAAAGCCAAGGCGGCGCTGTCTGATGAAGCGGCGGTCGGTGGCTTACAAATCAAGCTGGACGACTTGGCCAAAGGGGATGCGTGACGTGATCCGTTGGAAACATGCAGCATTGCTGGCTCTGGCCGTTCTGGCCGCGGGTTGCAGCAGCAACAGTAAAAAAGAACTGCCTCCGGCCGAGCTGACCAGCTTCAAGGAAGAAGTGATCCTGCAAAAGCAGTGGAGCCGCTCCATCGGTGACGGTCAGGGCGAAACCTACAACATGTTGGTCCCGGCAATCGACGGTGACAACATTGTGGCCGCTGACGTGACTGGCGTGGTGATCTCCATGGATCGCATGAACGGTGACGTGAAGTGGAAGAAAGACCTCGAATTGCCAGTCTCCGGCGCCGTCGGCGTGGGTTACGGCATGGTGATGCTCGGCACGCTGAAAGGCGAAGTCGTGGCCCTGGACTCCAGCACCGGTGAAGAGAAATGGCGCGCTCGCGTGACCAGTGAAGTCCTCGCACCGCCTGCTACCAACGGCGATATCGTCGTGGTGCAAACCCAGGACGATCGTGTAATCGGCCTCGACGCCGGCACCGGCGAACAGCGTTGGTTGTATGACAGCACTCCAGCGGTGCTGACCTTGCGCGGTACCAGTGGTCCGATTGTGACCAACAATCTGGCCGTTGCAGGTCTGTCGACCGGTAAAGTGGTCGCCCTGGATACCCAGAACGGCGTGCCGGCCTGGGAAACCCGTGTGGCCATCCCGCAAGGTCGTTCCGAGCTGGACCGTGTAGTGGACATCGACGGCGGCCTGCTGCTCTCCGGTGAAACCCTCTACGTCGCTACCTACCAGGGCCGTGTTGCGGCACTGGACCTGCAGAGCGGCCGTGTGAACTGGCAGCGTGATGCTTCCAGCTACGCCGGTGTCGCCCAAGGGTTTGGCAGCGTCTATGTAAGCCTGGCGTCCGGCACCGTTGAAAGTGTCGACGAACGCTCCACTACCGCGCTGTGGAGCAACGACTCCCTGGCTCGCCGTCAACTGTCGGCACCGGAAGTGTTCTCCAGCTACGTCGCAGTCGGTGACTTCGAAGGCTACCTGCACCTGCTGAGCCAGGTGGACGGTCGCTTCGTAGGTCGCGAGCGTATCGACAGCGACGGCCTGCGTGCGCGTCCGCTGGTCGTGGGTAACATGCTTTATGTGTTTGGCAACAGCGGCAAGCTGGAAGCCCTGACCATCAAGTAAGAACTATGCTTGGGGTAACACCCAGGCGGCCCCGCTTCGGCGGGGCATGCGGCATTTGATTATGCTGCCCCGAGCACCAGCCGCTGCCCTGCAGCGGCTTTTGTATTTTCTGAAATAACGAAGTGGAGAGCCGCATGGTTCCCGTAATCGCCCTGGTGGGCCGACCTAACGTCGGCAAGTCCACCTTGTTCAACCGCCTGACCAGGACTCGCGACGCCATCGTCGGCGACTTGTCCGGTCTGACCCGTGATCGCCAATACGGTGAGGCAAAGTGGCAAGGGCGCTCCTACATTATTGTCGACACCGGTGGTATCTCCGGTGACGAGCATGGCATGGACGAAAAGATGGCCGAGCAGTCGCTGCTGGCCATTGAAGAAGCCGATGTCGTGTTGTTCCTGGTGGATGCCCGTGCGGGCTACACCGCTGCTGACCAAATGATTGGCGAGCACCTGCGCAAGCGCAACAAGCGTTCCTATCTGGTCGCGAACAAGATCGACAACATCGATCCTGAAGCGGCCCGTGCCGAATTCAGCCCGATGGGCCTGGGCGATGCGATTCCGGTCGCCGGTGCCCACGGTCGCGGTATCACCCAGATGCTGGAAATTGCCCTGCGCGATTTCCCTAAGGATGATGTCGAGGAAGAAGAGGGCGAAGAGGAAATCGTTGCCGAAGGTGAGGAAGCCAAGCGCATTCCTGGCCCGAGCGAAAAAGACGGTATCAAGATCGCCATCATCGGCCGCCCTAACGTCGGCAAGTCGACCCTGGTCAACCGCATGCTCGGTGAAGACCGGGTTATCGTGTACGACCAACCCGGCACCACCCGCGACAGCATCTACATCCCGTTCGAACGCAACGAGGAAAAGTACACGCTGATCGACACCGCTGGTGTGCGCAAGCGCGGCAAGATCCACGAGGAAGTTGAAAAGTTCTCGGTGGTGAAAACCCTGCAGGCGATCAAAGACGCCAACGTGGTGATCTTCGTGATGGACGCCCGCGAAGGCGTGGTGGACCACGACCTCAACCTGCTGGGCTTTGCCCTGGAGGCCGGTCGGGCACTGGTGATCGCGATCAACAAGTGGGACGGCATGACGCCAAGCGAGCGCGATTTCGTCAAGATCGAGCTGCAACGTCGCCTGTTCTTCGTCGAGTTCGCCGATATCCACTTTATCTCGGCACTGCACGGCACCGGCGTGGGCAACCTCTACGCGTCCGTCCAGAACTCGTTCAAGTCCGCGGTCACCCGCTGGCCGACCAACCGTCTCACCCAGATCCTGGAAGACGCTGTTGGCGAGCACGCGCCGCCGATGGTCAACAACCGCCGGATCAAACTGCGTTACGCCCACTTGGGTGGTGCCAACCCGCCGATTATCGTGATCCACGGTAACCAGATCGAGAAGGTGCCGAAGTCCTATGTGCGTTACCTGGAAAACACCTACCGCCGTGTCTTGAAACTGGTCGGTACGCCGATCCGTATCGAGTTCAAGGGTGGTGAGAACCCATACGAAGGCAACAAGAACACACTGACTGACCGTCAGGTGAACAAGAAGCGTCGTTTGATGACTCACCACAAGAAGGCCGACAAGAAGCGCCGTGACAAGAAATAACGGCGGCTTCGAGTTGTGAGAGAGGGCTCCTTTGGAGCCCTTTTTTGTGCGCGGTGGTTTGTGCCTTGACCCGGTGCAGTTGGCAGCTTAAAACTTGGGGCTCACCTGCAGGGGCCTTTCGATGATCACCAGTAAGCTGCCGAATGTCGGCACGACCATTTTCACCACCATGTCGCAACTCGCTGCTGAAACCGGCGCGCTCAACCTGTCCCAGGGCTTCCCGGACTTCAATGGCCCCCAGGCTTTGCTCGACGCGGTGGGCAAGCACATCGCCCTCGGTCACAACCAATATGCCCCTATGACCGGTCTGCCGGTGCTGCGTCAGCAGGTGGCCGCCAAGATTGCCCGCAGTTACGGCGCCACGGTCAATGCCGACAGTGAAGTGACCATCACCCCTGGCGCCACCGAAGCGATCTTCTGCGCGATCCAGGCAGTGATTCGCACGGGCGATGAAGTGATCGTGTTCGACCCCAGCTACGACAGCTATGAGCCTTCGGTGGAGCTGGCGGGCGGTTGCTGCGTGCATGTGCAACTGAGCCTGAACGGCTTTACCCTCGACTTCGAGAAGGTCAAGGCGGCGCTGTCACCGCGCACGCGCATGATCATTCTCAATACCCCGCACAACCCTACAGGTGCCTTGATCAGCCGCGCCGAGCTGGACCAATTGGCCGAACTGATCCGTGACCGTGATATCTATCTGGTCAGCGACGAAGTCTACGAACATCTGGTCTTTGACGGCGTGGCCCATGTCAGCGTGTTGGCCCATGAAGAGCTTTATCAGCGCGCGTTCGTGGTCAGCTCTTTCGGCAAGACCTACCACGTCACCGGCTGGAAAACCGGCTATGTCGTCGCACCGCCAGCCCTCACCGCCGAATTGCGTAAAGTGCACCAATACGTCAATTTCTGCGGCGTGACCCCACTGCAATACGCGCTGGCCGACTTCATGGCCGAACACCCGGAACACGTCGACGAATTACCGGCGTTCTACCAGGCCAAGCGTGACCTGTTCTGCGACCTGTTGGCGCCGTCCCGTTTCAGCTTTACCCGAGTGACCGGTACCTACTTCCAACTGGTGGATTACTCACAGATCCGCCCGGACCTGGATGACGTCGCCATGTCCTTGTGGATGACCCGCGAACACGGTGTGGCCACCATCCCGGTTTCGGTGTTTTACCAGACCCCACCCCAAGGCCAGCGCCTGGTGCGCCTGTGCTTTGCCAAACGCGAGGAAACGCTGCGCCAAGCGGCGGAAAAACTATGCGTGATCTGAGTGCACTGCCGAACCTGAACATCGCCCTGGTCCAGACCAGCCTGGCCTGGCATGACCGCCAGGCCAACCTCGAACATTTCGAACTGCTGTTGGAGCAAGCCAAAGGCGCCGACCTGATTGTGTTGCCCGAGATGTTCACCACAGGCTTCTCGATGGAGTCGCAAGCCCTTGCAGAGCCTGAAAACGGCCCGACCCATCATTGGCTCCAGGCCCAGGCGGCGAAGTACAACGCGGTGATTACCGGCAGTGTGATCATCCAGGCCGCCGACAGCAGCCACCGCAACCGCCTGCTGTGGGCGCGGCCGGATGGCGAGGTGCTGCATTACGACAAGCGCCATCTGTTCCGCATGGCGGGTGAGCATAATCACTACACGCCGGGCGAACGCCAGGTGCAGTTCGAATTGAAGGGTTGGCGTATTCGCCCGTTGATTTGCTACGACCTGCGTTTCCCGGTATGGAGCCGCGACGCCCAGGACACCGACCTGCTGCTGTACACCGCCAACTGGCCGGGTGCGCGGCGTTCACACTGGAACCGGCTGCTGCCGGCGCGGGCTATTGAAAACCTGTGCTACGTGGCGGCAGTGAATCGGGTGGGCACGGATGGGAAGGGCTTTGCTTACACTGGGGACAGCCAGGTGTTGGACTTCCAGGGTGAGACCTTGTTGAGTGCGGGGGAGGCGGATGGGGTGTTTCAGGTGAGCCTGGATGCGGCGGAACTGGCTGCGTATCGCAGCCGGTTTCCAGCCAACCTGGATGCCGATATTTTTCAGTTTGTCTGAAGCACCGCCTTCGCGAGCAAGCCCGCTCCCACACTCGACCGCGTTTATCCTGTAGGAATGCGGTCAAAATGTGGGAGCGGGCTTGCCCGCGAAGAGGCCATCAGCATCACCCACAACCCAAAGCAAAAAAGGCCCCAGGATTCTCATCCAGGGGCCTTTCGCATTTCAGCAGCCAGTTACGCCGCTTTGGCTTCCTGCTGGCTCAACGACCGGTTCAGCGCACTGAACAGCGCCTTGAAGCTGGCCGTGGTGATGTTTTCATCAATACCCACGCCATGCACCGGACGCTCACCGTTCACACGCAGCTCGATGTAGGCCGCTGCCTTGGCGTTGGTACCTGCACCGATTGCATGTTCGTTGTAGTCCATGATTTCCACGCCAATCGGCAGGCCAGCCACCAGCGCTTCCAGCGCACCGTTGCCTTTGCCTTTCCAGTGCAGATTGGTTTCGCCCTGGCCCTTGCCCGAGACTTCCACCTCGACAAAGCTGTTGCCGTTTTCTTCCTGCAGACGATGGCTGACCAGCGCGTACGGGGTGTTGGCTTGCAGGTATTCACGCTGCAGCAAGGCGTAGATCTGCGGCGCCGTCATCTCCAGGCCCACGCGGTCGGTTTCGGCCTGTACTACCTGGCTGAATTCGATCTGCATGCGCCGCGGCAAGCTGATGTCGTATTCCTGCTCCAGCAGGTAGGCGATGCCGCCTTTGCCCGACTGGCTGTTCACGCGAATCACCGCCTCGTAGCTGCGGCCGATGTCGGCCGGGTCAATCGGCAAGTACGGTACTTCCCACAGTGCGTCGTCTTTCTGCTGGCTGAAGCCCTTGCGGATGGCGTCTTGGTGGGAGCCAGAGAACGCGGTGTGCACCAGGTCGCCAACGTACGGGTGACGCGGGTGAACCTGGATCTGGTTGCACTCCTCGACGACCTTGCGCACGCCGTCGATGTCGGAGAAGTCCAGCTGCGGGTCGAGGCCCTGGGTGTACATGTTCAGGGCCACGGTGACCAGGTCGACGTTACCGGTACGCTCGCCGTTGCCGAACAGGCAACCTTCGACACGGTCGGCGCCGGCCATCAGGCCCAGCTCGGTGGCGGCTACGCCAGTGCCACGGTCGTTGTGGGTGTGCAGGCTGATGATCACGCTGTCACGACGGTTGATATGGCGACCGAACCACTCGATCTGGTCGGCATAGATGTTCGGCGTGGCGCATTCCACGGTAGCCGGCAGGTTGAGGATCATCTTGTGCTCAGGCGTCGGGTTCCACACCTCGATCACCGCGTCACACACTTCCTTGGCGAACTCCAGCTCAGTGGCGCTGAAGGTCTCCGGAGAGTATTCGAAGGTCCACTGGGTTTCCGGCTGCTGGGCGGCGTACTTGACGAACAGCTTGGCCGCGTTGACCGCGATGGCCTTGATGCCGTCCTTGTCCTGGTTGAACACGATGCGGCGGAAGGACGGCGAGGTCGCGTTGTACAGGTGCACGATGGCCTTCTTGGCGCCGCGCAGGGATTCGAAGGTGCGTGCGATCAAGTCTTCACGGCCCTGGGTCAGCACCTGGATGGTGGTGTCCTCGGGGATATGGTTGTCTTCGATCAGGGTACGTACGAAGTCGAAGTCGGTTTGCGAGGCGGCTGGGAACGACGCTTCGATTTCCTTCACGCCGACGGCAACCAGGGTCTTCCAGAAACGCAGCTTTTTCACCGCATCCATCGGCTCGATCAGCGACTGGTTGCCATCACGCAGGTCGGAACTGCACCAGATCGGCGCTTCGGTGATGGTCTTCGACGGCCAGGTGCGGTCCGGGATGTCGATGGTCGGGAACGCGCGGTACTTCGAAGACGGGTCTTTGAGCATGCTCATCGGGAAATCCTTTGTTGTAGGGGCCGAGAAAAGGCGGCCTGCCGTAGAACTGTTTTTGGGGATAAAACGTAAAGACGAGGCAGATCGATTCAGCCTGGCAGTCGTGCGCTGACAAGGCACAGGCTGCGGTGCTGGCGGAGCTGAATGAGGGTGTGAGAGGTTTTCATAAGCCCAACCCTAACCGTCGGGGTGAAAGATGGCAAGCAGTCGCTAAAAATTGAGAGAAGTTCTGCTATCTACGTAGGAAACGAGATTTTGTGCCTAAGGATGTGTCGAGGGCTTGTTTTAATTGCGCGCCCATTATCAGGCGCGCAATCGAGCGTTTCAGGGTTGGAATGCGCCGATAAAGATCGCCGGGTCGACCCGTGCGTCGTTCAGGCTGACGTTCCAGTGCATGTGCGGCCCGGTCGCGCGGCCCGTGGCACCGACTTTACCCACCACCGCGCCACGCGTGAGCTGGTCACCGACTTTCACGTCGATCTTCGACATGTGGCAGAACATGCTGATAAAGCCCTGGCCGTGGTCGACGAACACGGTATTGCCGTTGAAGAAGTAGTTGCCCACCAGAATCACTTTGCCGTTGGCCGGCGTCTTGATCGGCGTACCGGCCGGCACGGCAAAGTCCAGGCCCGAATGGGGATTGCGCTCTTCACCGTTGAAGAACCGTCGCACGCCGAACTTGCTCGACAGCGGCCCGTTTACCGGTTTGTCCAACACCAGGTTGCTCGGCAGGTTAGGGCTGAAACTGCGGTAAGCCTTGATCTGCACCGCCAGCTCCGCCTCGATGCGTTTCAGCTGTGCCGGGTCGGGGTTGACCTGGCTTTTGTTTTTCAGGGTGATGCGCTGTTCCGGGTACTTCTTGTAGCCGACGATAAACGGCAGGTTGCGCCCGCCGCTGCTGATGCGTTCGTTGCCGGGCTTGACCGTCAACGGGATGCCAACAATCGCCAGCCAGGTGTTCGCTTCCTTCACCACCAGCACTGGCTTGCCCAGGTACGTGGCCTTGGGCGCGGCGGCGGAAGGGCCCAGTTCGACCACGGCAACGCCGCCCGGCACCGGCTTGTTCAAGGTGCGGGTGATGTAGCTATCGGCATGGGCATTAAAGGCAAGGCACAGCAGCATCAACACACTAAAGAGACGTGGCATCAATCAATCCAATAACGAAAGGGTGACGGGTGTCAGGTGGTTGTCTTCCACCCGCACTTGCAATTGGCCCTCACCGAGACGCGCGGTGAGGCGCTGGCCGGTGTGGGTCTGCGCGGCGTTGCGAATGGCCTGGCCACGCTCGTCGAGCAAGATGCTATAGCCACGGCCCAGGGTCGCCAATGGGCTGACCACGTGCAGCGTCTGCATCTGGCTTTGCAGTTGCAGGCGTCGCGCCTTGAGGCCTTCGCGCATGGCACGGGGCAGACGTTCGGCAAGGCTGTCCAGGCGTTGGCGCAGCAGCGCCAGTTGGCGGCCGGGGTGTTGGCCGGCGAGGCGGGTTTCCAGGCGGATAAGGCGCTCGCGGCGGGTATTGAGGCTACGTTCGAAGGCGCGGCGCAGGCGCATGTCCAGGTCGTCCAGGCGCTGGGCTTGCTGGCGCAGACGTTCGCCAGGATGACGCAGACGTCGCGCCATGCCTTCCAGGCGCAGGCGGTCATGGCTCAGGCGATTGCGCATCAGCATCACCAGGCGGCGGTGCAGGTTTTCAACCTGACGCACCAGATGACTGGCGTCCGGCGCGAGCAATTCGGCTGCGGCGGAGGGCGTAGGGGCGCGCACGTCGGCCACGAAGTCGCTGATGGACACATCGGTCTCATGCCCGACGGCGCTGACGATTGGCGTGACGCACGCATCCACCGCACGGGCCACGGCTTCTTCGTTGAAGCACCAGAGGTCTTCAAGCGAACCGCCGCCACGGGCCAGGATCAGCGCATCGAAGCCGCGTGCATCGGCCAGTTTCAGTGCGCGCACAATCTGTGGGATGGCTTCGCGGCCTTGCACGGCGGTGGGGATGAGGGTCAGTTCAATGTTTGGCGCGCGGCGACGGAACACGCTGATGATGTCGCGGATCACCGCGCCGGTCGGCGAACTGATGATGCCGATGCGCCGAGGGTGCGCTGGAAGTGGCACTTTGCGTTCAGCGCTGAACAGGCCTTCGGCGCTGAGCTTTTCCTTCAGCGCGTCGAACGCCAGGCGCAACGCGCCATCACCGGCCGGCTCCACGGTATCGAGGATCAGTTGGTAATCACCACGCCCTTCGAATAGCGAAACCTTGCCGCGTACCTTCACCGCCAAGCCATCTTTCAATGCCTGCCGTACTCGCGCGGCGTTGTTGCGAAACAGCGCGCAACGCACTTGGGCGCCGCTGTCCTTGAGGGTGAAATACACATGGCCGGAGGCCGGGCGGGCGAGGTTGGAGATCTCGCCTTCGACCCAGATATTGGTGAACACGTCTTCCAGCAACACCCGCGCACGGCCGTTGAGCTGGCTGACAGTCAGGACTTCGCGGTCCAGGCCCAGACGGGCAAAAGGATCTTTAATCATGGCGGCAGTTTATAGGCATTCGTGCAAGGTTTGGCAGAATTGCTCCACCAGCGCGCTCGGCTTCTGCGCGCAGGCCAGGGCCACGGTGCTGAGGCAGTCCGGGTCGGCCAGGGGCAAAAAGTGCACAGTGGCAGGGGCGATGTCCTGCATGGATTTTGGTAACAAGGCAATACCAAAGCCGGCCTGGATCAACTGCAACTGGGTGGTCTTGCGCGACATCACCCGCGCGGCCTTGGGGAAAAATCCTGCTCGCATGCACAGCTCGGCTGAAAGATAACTCAAGCCGCCCCGCTGGGGATGGGGGATCGAGATAAACGCTTCGTCCTTCAATTGCCCCAGTTCGACAGGCGCATTGCTGCGCGCCAGCCCATGATTCGGCGGCACCGCCAGCAACAATTGCTCGCGATATAAAGGCACGACTCGCACGCCCTCGCGCTGGCGCAACACGGGCAAGCGCAACAGCCCGACTTCCAGCCGACCGTCGGCGATTTCTTCCAACTGCGCTTCGGAGGACAGTTTGACGATGTCCATCGACACCCCAGGGCAGCGTTCCAGCCAGGTGCTGATGCCTTGCAGCAACGGGCCGCTCATCGGCACAGTGCTTGAATGGCTCAGGCGCAGCGTGCCCAATTCGCCGTTGCCCACTTGCGTTGCCATTTCACTGGCCCTGAGCAGCTCGTTCAGCAGGTTGCGCGCTCGCGGGTAGAAGGCTTCTCCCGCGGCGGTGAGTCGGGGTTGGCGTGCGGTGCGTTCGAACAGGAGCGTTTGCAACTGGGTTTCCAGCTCCTTGATCTGTCGGCTCAAGGCGGACTGCGCCACAAACAGGCGCTCGGCGGCGGCACTGAAGCTGCCGCTGTCGGCGATTTCGACGAAGTAACGCAGTTGGCGAGTGGAAATCACACGTCATGCCTTTTCGAGATGGGTGGAGGGCTTTGAAGATATTAGTCGCATCCCTCGCCGCTGGCTAAAGTGATGGCTATCTCTAATAAGGAATCACCCATGAGCCCGGTTGAGCTGATGAGTCAATGGTCGTTTGGTGGTGTGGATTGGCTGGTGATCGGCCTGGGCGTCGTCGTGGCCTATATCGTGTTCGGTATTGCGGGCTTTGGTACCGCGTTGGTGGCGGGGCCGCTGCTGATCCTGTTCATGCCGCTGTCGAAGATCATCCCACTGCTGGTGTTGCTGGATTTTGTCGCGGCCTTTGGCAACCTGCTGCAATCGCGACGCGATGTGAACAAGCTCGAGCTGCTGAGATTGCTGCCGTGCATGGCCATCGGTTGCACCCTGGGCGTGGTGTTTTTGCTCAACCTGCATTCGGATTTGTTGCTGTTGCTGATGGGCTTGTTCATCAGTGCCTACGCCCTCTACAGCCTGGCGGTAAAGGCTCGGCCGACGCAGATGGCGGCGGGTTGGTCGGTTCCCATGGGCACCGTCGGTGGTTTATTCGGCGCATTGTTTGGCAGTGGCGGCTTTCTCTATGCGATCTATCTGAACAGCCGCCTGCCCAAGGACGCGGCGCGCGCCACCCAAAGTGCGTTGATCAGTTGCAGCACGGTGGTGCGCCTGAGCCTGTTTTTGATCGCTGGGGTGTATGCGGATTTGCCGTTGTTGATGTTGGCGCTGTGTCTGTTGCCGGCGATGGCCCTCGGGCTGTGGTGTGGGCGCAGGCTGACGATGCGCATGTCCCGTGAGGCGTTTGTAAGGTTGGTGACGTGGTTGGTGCTGGCGAGTGGGATTGCGTTGATTGGGCGTTACTTGAGCACTTGACCTGATTTCTTCAGGGATTAAGCTGCCAGCCTTCAGGGCCTCTTCGCGAGCAAGCCCGCTCCCACATTCGAGCGCATTTCTCCTGTAGGAATGCGGTCACCTGTGGGAGCGGGCTTGCCCGCGAAGGCGTCAGACGCCACACCGCAGGACTCTCATGAACTCCCAAAGCATCCTTGTCCCGAAAATCTCCACCTTGCCCGTCCACGAACCCCGCGCCCGGGCGATCGTGCGTTGGCTGGTGCGCAAGAACATCATCAAGGAAGAACTCACCACCTGCGGTCGCACCGGCAACCGCATGGGCTATGCCCTGGCCGATGGCGCCCGCGCCGTGGTGTTGTACCCCGAGGCGCTGCCGTTCAATGAGCCGATCAACGGCCTTGAGATCATCTACAAACGCTGCATCTACACACCCGCCAAGGGCTTTCTCGAAGAAGCCGGTTGCCCGGAATGCCGCAAGGAAGTCGGCGAAGCCCTGTTCGAAAGCCTCGAAGACTGGATGCCTGGCCACACCGACAACTTCACCTGCCCGCTGTGTGGGCATGAAGACGACATCAACGGGTTCCTGTTCCTACAGGAATGCGGGTTTTCCAACCTGGGATTCATCTTCAACAACTGGGCTGAGGCCGGGTTCAAGCAGGGTTTTATCGACGAATTTGCCGATTGGCTGGACCAGAAGATGAGTTGGGTCAAAGTCGAACTCTAATCCATCTATCAGTATTACCAAGTTTGTCAGAGTTTTACATTGAGCCCGGCAGGGTGCATGTATATAATGGCGCGCTTCCATTTTCCCGCTCGGGAGCCCCCGCGATGCTGCGTATCAGCCAAGAAGCTCTGACATTCGACGACATTCTCCTAGTGCCCGGTTATTCCGAGGTGCTTCCTAACGAAGTCAGTCTCAAGACCCGCCTAACCCGTGGCATCGAGCTGAATATTCCCCTTGTTTCCGCTGCCATGGACACTGTCACTGAAGCCCGTCTGGCCATCGCCATGGCTCAGGAAGGCGGCATCGGCATCATCCACAAGAACATGACCATCGAGCAGCAAGCTGCCGAAGTGCGCAAGGTCAAGCGTTACGAAGCCGGTGTGGTGAAAGATCCGATCACCATCGAAGCCGACGCCACCGTGCGTGACCTGTTCGACCTGACCCGCCTGCACAACATCTCCGGCGTTCCGGTGCTGCACGATGGCGACCTGGTCGGCATCGTCACTTCCCGTGACGTGCGTTTCGAGAACCGTCTTGAAGTTACCGTCCGTGAAGTGATGACGCCCAAAGAGCGTCTGGTCACTGTCAAGGAAGGCGCCGACAAGAACGATGTGCGCGAACTGCTGCACAAGCACCGTATCGAGCGCGTGCTGATCGTCGACGACAAATTCGCCCTCAAAGGCATGATGACCGTCAACGACATCGAAAAAGCCAAGGCTTACCCGCTGGCCAGCAAGGATGACCAAGGTCGTCTGCGTGTTGGCGCGGCAGTCGGCACCGGTAAAGACACCGGCGACCGTGTTTCGGCCCTGGTCGCTGCCGGCGTTGACGTGGTGGTGGTCGATACCGCCCACGGTCACTCCAAAGGCGTGATCGACCGCGTGCGTTGGGTCAAACAGAATTTCCCTGACGTGCAAGTGATCGGCGGCAACATCGCCACCGGCGCTGCGGCCAAGGCCTTGGCCGAAGCGGGCGCGGATGCGGTCAAGGTCGGTATCGGCCCTGGCTCGATCTGCACCACCCGTATCGTTGCCGGTGTGGGCGTGCCGCAAATCAGCGCCATCGCCAACGTCGCCGCTGCCCTTGAAGGCACGGGTGTTCCGTTGATCGCCGATGGTGGCATCCGTTTCTCCGGTGACCTGTCCAAGGCCATCGTCGCCGGTGCTTCCTGCGTGATGATGGGCTCGATGTTCGCCGGTACTGAAGAAGCGCCAGGCGAGATCGAACTGTTCCAGGGCCGTTCCTACAAGGCTTACCGCGGCATGGGTTCGCTGGGCGCCATGTCCCAGGCGCAAGGTTCTTCCGACCGTTACTTCCAGGACTCCTCGGCAGGCGCCGAGAAGCTCGTTCCGGAAGGCATCGAAGGCCGTGTGCCGTACAAAGGCACCCTGAGCGCGATCATCCATCAACTGATGGGCGGCCTGCGTTCCTCGATGGGCTACACCGGCAGCGCCGACATCGAAGAAATGCGCACCAAGCCAGAGTTCGTACGGATCACCGGCGCCGGCATGGCTGAATCCCATGTCCACGACGTGCAGATCACCAAGGAAGCGCCAAACTACCGCGTAGGTTGATGCTTCCAGCAAACTGTTAAGTAACCGGGGCTGTTCTTCAGCCCCGAGTTGTTTCTGATTCATTAGACGAGACTGACTTCATGGCCCTCGACATTCACGCCCACCGTATCCTGATCCTCGATTTCGGTTCCCAGTACACCCAGCTGATCGCCCGCCGCGTGCGTGAAATCGGCGTGTACTGCGAACTGCATCCGTTCGACATGGACGACGAAGCGATCCGCGAATTCGCACCGAAAGGCGTCATCCTCGCCGGTGGCCCAGAGTCCGTGCACGAAGCCAACAGCCCGCGCTGCCCACAAGCCGTATTCGACCTGGGCGTCCCGGTCTTCGGCATCTGCTACGGCATGCAGACCATGGCCGAGCAACTGGGCGGCAAGGTTGAAGGTTCCGAGTTGCGTGAATTCGGTTATGCCCGTGTGGATGTGGTCGGCAAGAGCCGCCTGCTGGACGGCATCGAAGACCACGTCGACGCCGACGGCCTGTTCGGCCTCGACGTGTGGATGAGCCACGGTGACAAGGTCACCAAGATGCCGGAAGACTTCCACATCCTGGCCAGCACCCCGAGCTGCCCGATCGCCGGCATGTTCAGCGACGAGCGTCGTTACTACGGCGTGCAGTTCCACCCGGAAGTGACCCACACCAAGCAAGGCGGCCGCATCCTGTCGCGCTTCATCCTCGACATCTGCGAGTGTGAAGCCCTGTGGACCCCGTCGAAAATCGCTGAAGACGCCATCGCCCAGGTGCGCGCCCAGGTCGGCACCGACAACGTACTGCTCGGCCTGTCCGGCGGCGTTGACTCCTCCGTGGTAGCGGCCCTGCTGCACAAAGCCATCGGCGACCAACTGACCTGCGTCTTCGTCGACAACGGCCTGCTGCGCCTGCACGAAGGGGAGCAAGTGATGGCCATGTTCGCCGAGAACATGGGCGTCAAGGTGATCCGCGCCAACGCTGAAGATCAGTTCCTGAACAACCTGGCCGGCGAGTCCGACCCAGAGAAGAAGCGCAAGATCATCGGCCGCACCTTCATCGACGTGTTCGATGCCCAGTCCAACAAACTGGACAACATCAAGTACCTCGCCCAGGGCACCATCTACCCTGACGTGATCGAGTCGGCTGGCGCCAAGAGCGGCAAGGCCCACGTGATCAAGTCCCACCACAACGTGGGTGGCCTGCCTGAGGAAATGAACCTCAAGCTGGTAGAACCGCTGCGCGAACTGTTCAAGGACGAAGTCCGCCGCCTGGGCCTGGAGCTCGGCCTGCCGTACGACATGGTCTACCGCCACCCATTCCCAGGCCCAGGCCTGGGCGTGCGGATCCTGGGTGAAGTGAAGAAGGAATACGCCGACCTGCTGCGTCGCGCCGACCACATCTTCATCGAAGAACTGCGCAAGGCCGACTGGTACCACAAAGTCAGCCAGGCATTCGTGGTATTCCAACCGGTGAAATCGGTGGGCGTGGTTGGCGATGGCCGTCGTTACGCCTGGGTTGTGGCCCTGCGTGCGGTAGAAACCATCGACTTCATGACTGCCCGCTGGGCGCACCTGCCGTACGAGCTGCTGGAAACCGTCAGCGGTCGTATCATCAATGAAATCGAAGGTATCTCGCGCGTTACTTACGACGTGTCGAGCAAGCCGCCGGCGACGATTGAGTGGGAGTGATCCCGCAGCGCTGTATGAAAAAACCGGCCTAGGCCGGTTTTTTCATTTCAGGCGAAGGCGTTGATCAGAAGTCGTAACGCACGTTCGCGGTGAAGGTGTCGGCGTCGAAACCGCTGCTGGTCAGGTAGTTGTACGACCCTCCCACGCTCCAGGCGCCGACGCGGTAGTTAGCGCCCAGTCCCAGCTCGTAGCTATCGCGCGCCGGCGTTGCGCCGGTGGTGGTGAAGGGGGTGCCGCCTAGCACAAAGGTGGAGGTGGTGCTGGCCTTGTCGCCGATGAAGTCGTGCCAGGCCATCAGCTTGGCTTCCGGTTCGAAGCTGCCCACACCCACATCGAAAGCGGCCGCCAGACGGGCGCCCAGGCCCATTTCGCCGATTTCATAGCGCTGGCTGCCGACCTTGAGGGCCGCCGAGCTGCCTTTTTCACGGTACGAATCAATCGAGATGTTGGCATAGCGCGCACCGACCTGCGGTTCCAGCAGCCACTGCTTGTCGAGCTGGAACGTATAGCCTGCCAGGGCGTTGACGCCGAAGATCTCGCTGTCGTAGTCGGCCTTGGCACGGGTGCCGGCGATGTAGCGTTTGGACTCGTTGTCGTTCCAGCCGTACATCAGCGAGGTGTCGACAAAGAAGTTGTCGCGGGCCCAGTTGCCGTACAGGGTCAGTGCATGGCCGTTGACGTCGGTCTTGCTACCCAGGTCGGATTTGACGTCGCTGGTCATGTAGCTGTAAGCCAGGCCCACGGTTGTCTGGGCATTGAGCTTGCCGTCGGCACCCACGGCAATGCCGTTGGTGTTGGCGTCGTAGCCGTCGACACCGTGGCGGCTGTCTTGGTTGGCATCGCTGGACAGCGCTTGCAGCCATACGCCTTGTTCTGCCAGGACGTCACCGGAGGACAGGCCGCTACGCGCTTTGCTGGCGCGGCGGTTGATGGCACCTGCGACCAGGTTCTGGCTATTGGTGGCGGCGTTGATCGCTCCGCGGCTGACGTCCGGGGTCAGGCTTTCGGCCAGTTTGGCCAGCTCTTCACTGGTGGCGGCGTTGGCGAACTGCTGGAATACCGGGTCGCTTTCGTCCATCAGGCCCATGACCGTGTTCTTGAACGGCTTGATGGTGTTCACCGCGTTGCGCGAGCCACTGGCACCCAGCAGGTCTTGCGTGATCACCTCATCACTGCGGGTGGCCACCAGTGCTTTCACGTCCTGGCCTTCAATGCCGAAGTTCTTTACCTCGAGCAGCGCCGAGGAGGACACCACGGACAGGTTCTGCGGGTCTTCCCAGGTACCGGAGTTGATGAGGGTGTAGCGGGTGCCCCCGGCCGATGTGCGGAAGTCGTCGGAGCGCGCCTGCAGTTCGATCTGGCTGCCGGGAGAGAAGAAGGTGTTGCCAGTGACTTTCAGGATCGGCGTGTTGGGCAGTGTGTTGTTATCTAGCAGCAGGCGCAGGCGCGCAGTGTCGCTGTCCATGTCGAGGTCGCCCACAATCGTGGTCTGCGGGCGAAGGAGGGTCAAGCGGCCGCCGTCGATATCGACGAAACCGGCGCGGATGGTCGAGCCATCGAACATCGCGTCCCCTTGCACCAGCACACCGCTGAGGCCCAGCAGGTCACCCTTGACCTGGCCACCCTGCCAGTAGAAATACGACGGGGAGCTATTGTCGTCCGCCAGAATGGCGGCGGTGCCGCCTTCGATCAGGCCACCTGTCTGCCTGACCGAGAAGATCCTGAAGCCGTCGGAGGTGTCGAGACTGCGAAAGCGGATACCGATCCCGTCGGCGGAGATAGTCCCGCTGTTGTTGATATCACTCAGGAAGGGCGCGCCTGTCATCTGACCCGTAAAGACTGCCTTCTCGATGTCGATCCCCTCAGAGTCGATACCCCGCGCGATGATAGTGCCCGAGTTATTGATGCGCGCCTGGGTCGAGGTGATCAGCATGCCTTCGGCATTTGCGCCCGTCACAGTGATGTTGCCGTTATTGCTCACTTCACCCGCGATCTTCGCCTGGTACAGGTCCAGCCCGACGACGGCGTTGCCGCTCACCGTAATGTCGCCGTTATTGATCAGGTCGCCACCGACGTTGGAGTTGAGGGTCATGGCGATACCCGACGGGAACTCGGTGGGGTTCGCAGCCGTTCGGTTGATTTGGCCCTGGTTGATCAGGTTGCCCGCCAAGGTCACGTTGGTCAGCTCTACACCTGCGTTTTGCGACGTTCCGGTGAAGGTGGCGTTATTGAACACATCACCGAAGCTGCTGTAGGCCCCTGTGCTCAGGTCGTAGTTGAAGTCGGGTGCGGGTGCGGCATGGGCCGCGGCAGTGGTCGCCGCGACGGACAGCGCCAACAACGAGCGGCGCAGGTGGGAAGTGTTCAAGGCAGTATCCTTACAGGGCAGAAACTGGCAGGGAACAACCCACGCGTCAGCGTCTGTTTTAGGCATCCCTGCCAGCTTGTCAGTGAATGGCTGATTCAAGCGCGTGCGAATCTACACGATGCTTGTAGGACAATTCATCATAAAAAGCGTCGCTGAAGATAAAAAAGCTAAGAAATGCGACGTTGCCGTTATTTTTTGCGGTTATACGAGGCTGATCAGCAATAAATGGAACTTTTAGCTCGTCGTTGTGGTCACGCAAGGATTGGGCGCTAGTGGGAAAGGTATTCGGATGTTTTCAAGCGGCCCTGCTTGTCCTCAATCTCAGTATTTTCATGGATCAATGGGGTTTTAACCCATCGACTCCAAGCCGCTTCCCACCCTTTATCATGGCTTGCTCCCCGTATATGCACGTATTCGGAGAAGGGCGAATCAAGCGCCTGTTGGTATCTATCCGCGAGCCCACTTGGAATAATCGGGTCTGCTTCGCCGATGAGGTGACGCTGGGGTAACAAGGCGAGCCGCTCACGGTAGTCCAGCGGATCCAGTGAACCGTCGAGTGGCGACAGCCCTTTCATTGTCGCCCACAGACGTGGACTGAGATTGCCAGCCAGGGTTTGCACCTGGGTCACATCATTGCGTTGCGCCGCTAACAATAGGGCGAGAGCGGCGCCACCTGAATACCCCACCAGTTCGAACTCGCTATTCCCGTACCGTTGTTTTAATTGGTCCAGCGCCTGGCTGAGGCGAGTGACCACTTCCTGAGAAAATCGGCGATGGGTCCAGAGTGCCGACTGACAGGCTGCAGCCATGACGAACTGGCAGGGGCGTGCCAGGTACGCATTCGGTGTCGGGTCATCGACTGCCAGCCGTGGTACCAACAGATTGTGCGGGCTCGGATCCAGGCTGGGTTGGGTGGCCGTCGACCAGGCATGGCCATCACCCTCCAGATAGACCCGCAG
Organism: Pseudomonas sp. IPO3749; assembly: GCF_013386605.1. Taxonomy (NCBI): domain Bacteria; kingdom Pseudomonadati; phylum Pseudomonadota; class Gammaproteobacteria; order Pseudomonadales; family Pseudomonadaceae; genus Pseudomonas; species Pseudomonas sp. IPO3749. Next base: position 39,969 of record NZ_JACARN010000102.1, read on the forward strand.
GCGAGTTGTCTTTTCTGCGGTTTGCGGCGCAAGTATGAGGAGGGGAAAGTCCTGCCCCGGCAGGGCCTCCACTTGCCGGCCGTGCGCTTGCGCCAGTTGTTGCAGTGCCTCGCGCGGCGACTGGCAGGCGACAAGAAGCGCACAGACCATCACCACCCAGGCTTTGTAGAAACCAGCCAATATCTGTCGATAGCGCAAGTGTCTACTCATCATAGGGAGCTGTCGGCATTGGCGGCGTAGTTCCAGGTTAAGTCTGAGCGGAGACGGCAGCAGGTTTGTATTTCTGGTGTGTGAACGCTCAGCTAAGAACCACGTGCGCATAAAGCGCTATTCACAATGAAGTGCATCATATATGGTGCATTTGTGCGGAATTATTAATTTTTGCATTGTATTGGATGCAATTTGGTATGAACGATTTAGGATTGCTGATCAAAAGCCTCCGCAAAGCCGCAGGCCTCTCACAAACCCAGCTCGCGCTACGGCATGGTATGAGTCGCGCCACTATCTCCGGGATTGAGAACAATACCATCCCGGAAGTGGGACTTCGCAAGGTCGCAGCCATTCTTGAGGGCTTGGGATATGAGTTGACCGCCATTCCCAAACGTCGGCGCATGACCCTTGATGAGCTGAAATCGGAGAACATCCATGACCCGTCAAAGTGAGCGGCTCTATATCGGTGCTGGCGGCGTGCCTGCTGGGACGCTCGGGCGGGGCGGGGAGAACCGGCGCGATACGGTTTTCTCGTATAACGAAACGGTCGGCGAAGAGAATGCCGTATCCCTGACGATGCCGGTGCGCCTGGAGAGTTACAACTGGGAGTACGGGATCCATCCTCTGTTCGAGATGCACATCCCCGAGGGGTATCTCAAGGATGAGCTGGTGCGACGCTTCAGCAAGTCAGTGCGCGGCTTTGACGACTTCGCTTTGCTGGGGATTGTAGGTCCACACCAGTTGGGACGTATCAGCGTTGCTCATGACGCGGGTGGTGAGTCATTGCCTGAGGTCAAGCTCTCCGAGCTGTTGGTCTATGACGGGGCGAAAGACCTGTTTGACGACCTTCTGAAAACCTACGCAGCCTACTCGGGAGTGTCGGGTGTTCAACCCAAGGTTTTGGTGCGCGATGTTGACGACATGGCCCCCGGTATTGAGCGTCTCACCCATCGGGGCGCGACTCACCTAGTGAAGGCGTTCAATGAATCTGACTTTCCACAATTGGCGGCCAATGAGTTTTTCTGCATGCGTGCGGCATTCCATTGTGGCCTCGACGTGCCTGAGTTTCAGCTCAGCCAGCACGGGAAATTCCTGGTGGTAAAACGGTTCGACATCAGTGAAAGCGCCTACCTCGGGTTTGAGGACATGTGCGTTTTATCGGGATGGGGAACTGCCAAAAAGTACGACGGAAGCTACCAGGGATGCGCGAAGCTGATCAGGTCATTTGTTACGCCCAGCCGTGTCGCCAGAACGCTGGAAGACTTCTTCTTGATGGTGGCGCTTTCTGCCGGCATCCAGAACGGTGACGCACACCTGAAAAACTACGGCTTGTTGTACGAGAATTGCGCAGAGGACGCGGACGTTTGGCTGGCACCTGCTTACGATCTGGTGACCACTACCGTGTACAGCAGCAATGACATCATGGGCTTGCTGCTCGGCGGTTCGAAGGCCTGGCCGAAGCGCAAGATGCTGGTCCAGTTCGGACGCAGTGCGTGCAGCTTTACTGAATCGCGCTGCAACGAACTGCTTGCCAGAGTGCAAGACGGCATGACCCGCGCGATGACGGAGCTTTCAGAATACCGAAGCACTCACCCAGAGTTCGAGGTGGTTGGGGAGAAGATGACCGCAGCCTGGTCGGCAGGGCTGGCGAAAAGCATCGCAGTACAATGATCTTCCCGACGGATGCTTACCGTCGCGCAATATCCGAAAAGTAAAACTTATCCAACGTATGCCGCGACTCGGTGTACTCGAACTGCCGCCCATCCTGCAAGAATGTCTGGTTACTCACCACGATCACATGGCTCTGACCTTCGAGGTCGAGGTGTGTCTGGTCGTCCTTGCCGCGTGGCAGGGCTTCGATGGTGCGTTGGGCGTAGGCGATTTGCAGTTGCAACGTCTGTTCGATAAACGCGTAGATCGACTGTTCGGCGATGTCGCGGTCCAACCCCGGAATCACCTCGGCAACGAAATGGTTGATGTCGAGGATCACGCGCTTGCCGCCGATGCGCCGTACCCGTTTGATGCGGGTGATCAGGGTGCCGGGTTCGGCTTCGATGTGTTGCAGCAGCGAACCTTCCAGCGGGAACTGCGTGAATTCGACCACTTCGGTGCGTACGTCATCGCCCAGGTCGGCGTGGGTTTCGTGGAAGCTGACGATGCCGCCCAGTTGGAACTCGATCGGGTTGGGCGACAACACGAAGGTGCCCTTGCCGTGGATCTTTTGCGCAAACCCACGCTCCTGCAACTGCTCGATGGCCCGGCGCACGGTGCCTCGGCTGGCCTGGTAGCTGTCCATCAATTCGGTTTCGGAGGGAAGGCGTGTGCCGCGCTGCAGGCGTTCGGTGGTGATGCTGGCAAGCAGATCCGTGTAGATCTGGTTGTATTTGCTCATGGGGATGGCTCTGTGCCGGGGTTGCGGTCAAGGCAGGAACCTTAGTGGCAGAGCGGCTGTTTGTCCATTAGACCCTTGGATTTATGCGGGTTGTAGGGATGCGCTTGCCTACAAAAAATAAACAATGTGTAACTCGTACAGACGAGTTGTTGCTTTAACTCGTACAGACGAGTACTTTTGCCCTCGGCGTGCTGCCAATGACTGCCCCCCAAATAAAAAAATCAAAGTGGAAACCAAGCATGAGCCACGACTATTCGACTATCGCCCGCGAGATTCTCGAGAACCTCGGGGGCACAGACAACCTTGAGCAAGCTGCCCACTGCGTCACCCGCCTGCGCCTGGCGCTCAAGGACCCGAGCCTGGTCAACGGCAGCGCGTTGAACCAGGTGGATCTGGTCAAGGGCTCGTTCTTTACCGGCGGCCTGTTCCAGGTGGTGATCGGCCCCGGTGAAGTGGAGAAGGTCTACGCCGCCCTGCGCGAGCAGACCGGCCTCGCCGCCGCCACCATCGCCGACGTGAAGAAGAAGGGCGCCGACAAGACCAACGCCATGCAGCGTCTGGTGCGGGTGTTCTCCGACGTGTTCATGCCGATCCTGCCCGCGCTGATCATCGCCGGCCTGTTGATGGGCGTGAACAACCTGATGGGCGCCAAGGGCATGTTCATCGAAGGCAAGACGCTGCTGGAGGCCTATCCGAACCTGGATGGCCTGTGGAGCCTGATCAACCTGATGGCCAACACCTCGTTCGTGTTCCTGCCGGCGCTGGTGGGTTGGTCGGCGGCCAAGCGCTTTGGCGGCAGTGAAATCCTCGGCATCGTGCTTGGCCTGATGCTGGTGCATCCAGACCTGCTCAACGCCTGGAACTACGGCAAGGCGGTCGCCGGTCTCGACGGCCAGAGCCTGCCGTACTTCGATATTTTCGGTTGGTTCAAGATTGAAAAAGTGGGTTACCAGGGGCAGATCCTGCCGATCCTGATGGCCGCCTATGTGATGAGCGTGATCGAGAAATGGTTGCGGGCGCGAGTGCCCAATGCGATTCAATTGCTGGTCGTGCCGATCACCACCATCGTCGTTACCGGCGTGCTCGCCCTGGCGATCATCGGCCCGGTGACCCGTCACCTGGGCATCCTGATCACTGAAGGCGTGGTCACCTTGTTCGACCTGGCCCCCATGGTCGGCGGCGCGATTTTCGGCCTGCTGTATGCACCGTTGGTCATCACCGGCATGCACCACATGTTCCTCGCCGTGGACCTTCAGCTTATTTCTACTCAGGGCGGCACTTTCATCTGGCCGATGATCGTCATGTCCAACCTGGCCCAGGGCAGCGCCGCGCTTGGCGTGTTCTACATGACCCGCAATGCGCGGGACAAAAGCATGGCGTCCACTTCCGCGATTTCTGCGTACTTCGGCATCACCGAGCCGGCGATGTTCGGCGTGAACCTGCGCTTCAAGTTCCCGTTCTATGCCGCGCTGCTGGGCTCGGCACTGGGCAGCATTTTCCTCTCGCTGAACAAGGTGCAGGCGTCGGCAATCGGCGTCGGTGGCTTGCCTGGCTTCATCTCGATCATTCCGCAGTACATCCCGAGTTTTGTGATCGGGATGGTCATCGCGATCGTGGTGCCGTTTGTTCTGACCTGTGCGTTGAGCATGAAGATCGTGCGGCCTGGGTACAGGGTTGCCTGATCCATCACATTCGCGAGCAAGCCCGCTCCCACATGGGAATGCATTTCAAATGTGGGAGCGGGCTTGCTCGCGAAGAGGCCCGCAAAGCCAGCACAAAACATTATTGAAGGAATCCCCATGCAAAACTGGCAACACTCGGTGATCTACCAGATCTACCCCAAAAGCTTCCACAGCCACGCGGGTAACGCCACCGGTGACCTGCTGGGCATCGTGGACAAACTCGACTACCTCAAATGGCTGGGCGTCGACTGCCTGTGGATCACCCCGTTCCTGCGCTCGCCGCAACGCGACAACGGCTACGACATCAGCGACTACTACGCCATCGACCCCAGTTACGGGACCATGGCCCATTGCGACCTGCTGATCAGCGAAGCCGGCAAGCGCGGCATCAAGTTGATGCTGGATATCGTGGTCAACCACACGTCCATCGAACACGAATGGTTCCAGCAGGCACGCAGCAGCCTCGACAACCCCTACCGCGACTTCTACATCTGGCGCGACCAGCCCAACAACTGGGAATCCAAGTTCGGCGGTTCGGCCTGGGAGTACGAGGCGCAAACCGGTCAGTACTTCCTGCACCTGTTCGACCACACCCAGGCCGACCTCAATTGGGACAACCCCAAGGTGCGCGCCGAAGTGTTCAAGCTGATGCGCTTCTGGCGTGACAAGGGCGTGGGCGGTTTCCGCCTGGATGTGATCAACCTGATCTCCAAACCCGCCGATTTTCCCGAGGACAACACCGACGGCCGCCGCTTCTACACCGACGGCCCGAACGTGCACGAATACCTGCAGGAAATGCACCGTGAAGTCTTCGAAGGGCATGACCTGATCAACGTCGGCGAGATGTCGTCCACCAGCCTGGAACACTGCATTCGCTACTCGCGGCCGGAGTCGAAAGAACTGTCGATGACCTTCAACTTTCATCACCTGAAAGTCGATTACCCGAACCTGCAGAAGTGGGTGAAAGCCGATTTCGACTTCCTGCAACTCAAGCAGATCTTCTCTGACTGGCAGTTGGGCATGCAGGCCGGTGGCGGCTGGAATGCGCTGTTCTGGTGTAACCACGACCAGCCACGGGTGGTCTCGCGTTTCGGCAATGACGGCGAGCATCGGGTGGTCTCGGCCAAGATGCTCGCGACGGCGCTGCACTTTCTCCAGGGCACACCGTATGTGTACCAGGGCGAAGAGCTGGGCATGACCAATCCGGGCTTCGACAGCATCTCGCAGTATCGCGATGTGGAGACCTTGAACATCTTCCGCCTCAAGCGCGATGCGGGGGAGTCCGAGGCGTCTAGCATGGCGGCGATCATGCAGAAGTCCCGCGACAACGGCCGTACGCCGATGCAGTGGAGTGCCGGGGAACACGCCGGTTTCAGCAGCGGTGAACCGTGGATCGGCATTCCGGCCAACGCGGCGCAGATCAACGTCGAAAGCCAATTGGATGACCCGGATTCAGTGCTGCATCACTACCGCGCGCTGATCGCCTTGCGTCGTCACGAACCGCTGATCCAGGAAGGCGTGTATCGCCAACTGTTGCAAGACCATTTGCAAGTCTGGGCCTACCTGCGCGAGGGCCATGGCGAACGCCTGCTGGTGCTGAACAACTTCTACGGCACACCGTGCGAAATCCAGCTGCCGGACAACCTGATCAACCCGGCCAGCGAACAGCGCCTGCTGATGAGCAACTACCCCGACTGCCCGCAACGCACCGCCACGGTAACGCTGCGCCCCTACGAATCGTTTGTGCTGCACCTCAAGGACTGAGACCTGCTGCAACCCCGTGTGGGAGCACGGGGCGCTTCAAAAACCATAATAAAAATATCGGAGTGCTTCATGAAAACAACTATAAAGCTGGGCCTCGTTGCGTCTTGTCTAAGCCTGCCGTTTGGCGCTCAAGCCCTGGAATTTGCCGGTTACCTGCGCAGCGGCGCAGGCACCTCGACGGGCAGCGGTCCACAGCAATGTTTCCAATTGCCGGGGGCGCAATCCAAATACCGCCTGGGTAACGAATGCGAACAGTACGCCGAGCTGGAGCTGCGCCAGGACTTGCTCACCCTGGATGACGGTTCGGTACTCAGCGTCGATGCCATGGCGTCGCTCTACAACAAGTACGACCGCGCGCTGAAGTTCCAGGGCGAGAACAACGGCTCGGCGCGCATGCCGCAGATGTATGCGCAGTGGTCCAACCTGCCCAGCCTCAATGGCGGTTCGCTGTGGGCCGGCCGGCGTTACTACAAACGAAACGACATCCATATCTCCGACTTCTACTACTGGAACCAGAGCGCCACGGGCGGCGGTATCGAGGACGTGCTGATCGGCGACCTCAAGTACAGCTACGCGATTTCCCGCAAGGACAACCTGTACCAGAAAGAATACGCCACCCGTCACGACTTCAACGTCGCGGGCTTCAAGACCAACCCCGGCGGCGAGCTGGAACTGGGCTTGAGCTATATCGAAAAAGCCGGCGGGCGCGACACCAACAGCGGTTGGGCGATCACCGCGCAGCACGTGCAAAAACCTTTCCTCGGCGGCAAGAACAAGTTCGCCTTGCAGTACGGCGAAGGCCCCGGCACCGGCCTGGGCTACACCGGCAACACCTTTCTCGACAACAGCAGCAAGAGTTACCGCGCCGTGGAGTTTTTCGACTGGCAGGTGACTCCGCGTTTTGGCGGCCAGGTCGAAGCGGTGTACCAGAAGGACATCCGTCCTGGCAGCCAGGACCAGACCTGGATGTCCATCGGCGTGCGCCCGGCGTACGCCATCAGCGAGCAATTCAAACTGGTCACCGAGCTTGGGCATGATCAGGTCGATGCCACGGGCGGAACGCGCAAGCTGAGCAAATTTACCTTCGCTCCCACATGGTCGCCCAAAGGCCCGGATTTCTGGGCGCGGCCGGAAGTGCGCTTGTACTACACCTATGCAACCTGGAACGAAGCGGCCAAGCGTGCGGCGAATGAATTGGCGGCGGGGTCGGCGTTGTCCGATACCGGCTCCTATGGCACGGCGCGGCATGGGTCGAACGTTGGTGTGCAGGTTGAGTACTGGTGGAAGTAATCCTTCCTCCGCTCAATGATATCTACAGAACAAAACAGCAGGTGAAGTCATGACCACAACTCAACCCCTGGAATTGCTGGCACCCTTGTCGGGTGTGCTGCTGGCGCTGGACAAGGTGCCGGACCCGGTGTTCTCCAGCCGCCTGATCGGCGATGGCCTGTGCATCGACCCCACGTCGCAGACGCTGTGCGCGCCGCTGGCCGGGGTGATCAGCAACATCCAGGACAGTGGGCATGCGGTCAGTGTCACCGACGATAACGGCGTTCAGGTGCTGATGCATATCGGCCTGGACACCGTGAACCTGGCAGGCCAGGGCTTCACCCGGCTGGTGCAGGAAGGCCAGCGGGTGGAGGCCGGGCAGCCGTTGATCGAATTCGATGCCGACTACGTGGCGCTCAACGCACGCAGTTTGCTGACCTTGATGCTGGTGGTCAGCGGCGAGCCCTTCAGCCTGTTGGCGGACGGCCTGGTGGAAACGGGCCAGCCGCTGTTGCAGTTATCCCCAGGTGAGGCCGTGCAAGCAGCGGACGAAGAGGAGGGCGATGCACTGTTCTCCAAGCCGCTGACCTTGCCCAACGCCAACGGCCTGCACGCGCGCCCGGCCGCGGTATTCGCCCAGGCGGCGAAAGGTTTCAACGCCAGCATCTACCTGCACAAGCAAACCCAGAGCGCCAACGCCAAATCGCTGGTGGCGATCATGGCGTTGCAAACCGTACAGGGCGATACCTTGCAAGTGAGCGCGGCGGGCGATGAGGCTGAGGCGGCAATCACTGCGCTGGTTGCTTTGTTGGCTGAAGGCTGTGGCGAGGGAGTGGCGAGTGTTGCCGAGCCAGCTGCAACGCAGTCGTCGGCGACCTTGCTGCGGGGCGTGTGTGCATCGCCGGGCTCGGCGTTTGGCCAGGTCGTTCAAGTGACCGAGCCCGAACTGGTCATCACGCAGCAAGGCGTGGGCGAAGCAGCGGAACGTGCGGCTTTGACCCGTGGCCTGCTCGCCGCCACTGAAGCGTTGCAGGTGTTGCAGGACAAAGCGGCTGGCAGCGCCCAGGCCGAGATTTTCCGCGCCCATCAGGAACTGCTCGAAGACCCGACCTTGCTGGAACATGCCCACCGCCTGCTGGCGGAAGGCAAGAGCGCGGCCTTTGCCTGGAACAGTGCAACGCTTGCGACCGTCAAACTCTTCGAGGGCTTGGGCAATGCGTTGATCGCCGAGCGTGCGGCAGACCTGGCCGACGTCGGCCAGCG
>NZ_JACARN010000103.1:0-26552 GCF_013386605.1 Pseudomonas sp. IPO3749
AGGTCGCAGCATCGACCTGACCGACACGCAAGCGTATGGGAACTTATTGGCGGCCAGCCTGGGCTCGGAGTGGGGTGGGGCGGCACAAACGCTGTTCGTACAACCGCTTGAGCACGCTTGGCAACGTGTTTTGCAACCATCTGCCGCCGGGATCAATAGCCAATGGCAACGCTCGATCGTCAGCCATTGGAACGATGCCTTCGCCAGCCGCTATCCATTCACAGCCACCACCAGTGATGCGTCTTTGCCGATGCTGGGCCAGATGATCCGTGCAGACTCTGGGCGCATCGAGCAGTTCTTGCAGCGGCAATTGAGCGGCGTGTTGCGCAAGGAAGGTAGTCGTTGGGTGGCCGATCCACGCCACAGCCAAGGGCTGCGCTTTAACCCGCAATTTCTGGCGGCCATCAACCAGCTCAGCGACCTGGCCGATGTGCTCTACACCGACGGCGGCATGGGACTGAGCTTTGAGCTGCAAGGCAAACCCGTGCGCGATGTGGTGCAAACCACCTTCATCCTCAATGGCGACAAACACCAGTACTTCAACCAGAAGGAGAGCTGGCAGCGTTTCAATTGGCCGGGGCGCAGTGACTATCCCGGCGTCAGCCTGAGTTGGACCAGCCTGCTGGCCGGCGAACGGTTGTTCGGTGATTACCCTGGTACCTGGGGCCTGATCCGCTTGCTGGAAAAAGCCCAGGTCACACCGCTGGATGACGGTGACAGCCGCTACCGCATGGTGCTCAAGGCTCCCGATGGTTTGAACCTGATTTGGCATCTGCGCACCGAGCTGGATGCCGGGCCGCTAGCGTTGCTCAAGTTGAGGGGCTTTAAATTGCCCCAGCAGATCTTCCTCAGCGAGAACGCCGTGGAAACGCCGTATGCGCAAAACGGGAGTTTCCCATGAGCCTACGTACTTTGATCGCCCGCTGCCTCGGCGAACGCGACGCCCTGTCCATCGCCCTCGAGCAAGCTTCCCACTGGCATTCCTGGCTGCAACCCATCAGCGCCGAATCCCCCGTCGGCGAAGACCCCGGCTACGACGATGACTTTCAGCGCATGCGCGAAGAGGTCAACAAACTCTCCGGCGCCGATGCCGAGCAGGTGGCCCAGCTGGCGCAGAAGCTGCTGACCCACAGCTGTAAGGATCTGCGTGTGGCCACCTATTACCTTTGGGCACGCTTGCAGAAGGACGGCGAAGTGGGCTTGGCCGATGGCCTCAGCTTGTTGGCGGCATTGGTGGAACGCTTCTCCGACGCCGTGCTGCCCATTCGCCCTAATAGCCGCAAGATGGCGCTGGAGTGGTTGGCCAGTGGCAAAGTGCTGGACACGCTGTCGCTGTACCCGGAGGTGGTCAAGGTCGAGGCCGAGCGCACCGCTGCGGCCCTTGCCTGGTTGGAGCGTGGGTTGAGTGCGTGGCCGCAGGAGCAGTGTCCGGATTTGGCGCCGCTGTATACCGCCTTATCCGCGAGACTTGCGCAGTCCGGCGGTATGGACGCGGTGGTGCCTCAGAACACCTCCAACCATGAGTCGCCCGCGCCGCACATCAAATCCGGTCGCGACTTGCTGGACAGTGGCCGGGCCTTGGCGGGTTACCTGCGCGAACAACCTCTGGGCTGGTTGGCGGCCCACCGACTGATGAAAAGCCTGCGCTGGGACACGATCCACCAGGCCCCGCCGCAAGAGGTGGACAACAAGACGCGCCTGGCGCCGCCGCGAGGTGACTACCGGGCACAGCTCAAACGGTTGTACCTGCAACAGAGTTGGACGGAACTGATCGACCAGGTCGAGCGGATCTATGCCGAGGGGGTGAACCATTTCTGGCTCGACTTGCAGTGGTATCTGTTCCAGGCACTGAGCAAACAACCCGCACCGCAGGACCGCTGGGCCGACATCACCCAGCGTGACCTGGGCATGTTCCTGGAACGCCTGCCGGGTCTGGAGGTGTTGTGTTGGAGTGACGGCAGCCCGTTCGCCGATGAGACTACCCGCGAGTGGATTGCCCAGCACGTCAGCGGCAACCAGCCTCAGCAATGGTTGCCTGTGCCTTCAGTCGCGCCGGCCAGCGGTGATGTCGATATTTTGTCCCTGGAAGGCGAGGCCATAGCCCAGGCCGACAGTGAGGGGGTGGAGCCGGCGCTGGCCTGGCTGGCCGCACGCCCCGGCATCCACACCGGACGTCAACGCTGGCTGCTGCGCCTGCTGATGGCGCGGGTGGCGGAGCAGTACGGCAAGGGTGACTTGGCTATCCATTTACTGACGGAGTTGGATGCCACGGCACAACGCCAGGCTTTGGCCGAGTGGGAGCCCGAACTGAATTTCGAGGTCAAGGCACGCCTGCTCAAACTGCTGCGCGTGAAGGCCCAGCGCAATGACGCCGACAAACCCACCCTGGCGCGACGCATGGAAACCCTGCTGGCGGCGCTGGTGGCCATCGACCCGGTACGCGCCGCCGTGCTGTGCGGCTAACCCTTCTACATCAGGATTCTTTCTGTGAGCATGGAAAATCTGACACTGCGCTACTTCGATGCCGAAATGCGCTACTTGCGCGAGGCCGGCAAGGAGTTCGCCGACGCGTTCCCGGATCGGGCGGCGCAACTCAACCTGGACAAACCGGGCGCGCAGGACCCCTACGTAGAGCGTCTGTTCGAGGGCTTCGCCTTCTTGATGGGCCGCCTGCGGGAAAAGCTCGACGATGACCTGCCGGAGTTGACCGAAGGCCTGGTCAGCCTGCTATGGCCACATTACCTGCGCACCATCCCGTCGCTGTCGGTGGTCGAACTGGTGCCTGAACTGGCACAGATGAAACGCAGCGAGTTGATCGCTCAAGGCTTTGAGGTGCTATCGCAACCCATCGGCCCACAACGCACCCGCTGCCGTTACACCACCACCCAGAACCTGACCCTACGGCCGCTGGCCCTGGAGTCGGTGGGGCGTGGCCATGAATGGGATGGTCGCTCAGTGCTGCGTCTGCGTTTCGCCTGTGGCGCGTTGACGGACTGGAGCCAGATCGACCTGAGCCGTTTGCCGCTGTACCTGAATGCCGATGCACCCCTGGCCAGTGCGCTGCATCAGGCACTGACCCTGAATGCGCAAGCGATCTATGTGCGCTGGCCGGACCAAACCGAGCGCCAGCCGTTGAACGCGCATTTTTCGCCTAAGGGCTTCGCCGAGGAGGACCGGCTGTGGCCCAAGGGCGACAGTGCTTTCAGTGGTTACCAGCTGTTGCTGGAGTATTTCAGCTTCCGCGAGAAATTCATGTTCGTGACCCTGTGTGGGTTGGAGCAATTGAAGATCACACCAGGCACTGCCTGGTTCGAACTCGAAGTGGTGTTGCGTGAACCCTGGCCGGCAAACTTCGACTTGAGCGGCGAACACATCCGCCTGCACGCGGTGCCGGTAATCAACCTGTTCCCGCTGGAGGCCGACCCGCTGACCTTGGCGCCGCTGCAGACCGACTACCTGCTGCGCCCGATGCGCCTGCAGGACGGGCATACCGAGATCTACTCCGTAGACCGGGTGACCGTGTCAAGGAACGCCGAACGCCAGGACTACGTGCCGTTCACCAGCTTTCGCCACAAGGGCGGCATGCTGCGCGACGAAGCCCCGGAGCGCTACTTTCACACGCGCTTGAAACGCGCGGCGAATGGCTTGCATGACACCTGGCTGATCCTCGGCGGCGAGGGCTTCGACAAGGACCGCTTGCGCGAGCGTGAAAGCCTGTCGCTGCGCTTGACCGGCACTCACGGCCAATTACCACGCAAGGCGCTGCAAAGCACCCTGCTGGATACGGTGGTGCAGTCCACCCAAGCCGGTTTGCGCGTGCGCAACCTGTGTGCGCCGAGCCAGCCGTGCTACCCGCCGAATCGCGACCGCTTTCACTGGCGAGTGCTCAGCCACCTGGGCTCGAACTTCCTGCCGATGCTCGACAGCGCCGAGGTGCTGCGCGGCACCCTGGCGCTGTATGACTGGACCGGTAGCGAACTCAACCGCCGTCGCCTGGCGGCGATTGCCGAGGTCAAGCATCACCTGGTGCAGCGTTTTGAAAAAGGCTTTCTGCTGCGTGGCGTGGATATCGAGATCACCCTGGACGCCAATGGCTTTTCGGGGGAGGGCGATATCAGCTTGTTCGGCGAGATGCTCAACCGCTTCTTTGCCCTGTACGCCGACATTCATCTGTACACCCAGCTCACGCTGATCCTGCAACCTACTGGAAAGTGCCTGCGATGGAACGAGAACCACAGTCAGCGTATTCCCGGCTGAACGCCAGCGGTCTGCTCGACGCCGTGCAGGGGCAGGTGGCCGAGGCCAACCTGTATCGGTTTTGCCAGTTGCTGGAGCAGGCCTTGCCCGATCACCCAGCCCTGGGCAGTACCGCGCACCCGGCTGATGACGCCGTGCGCTTTCGTCCCGATCCGGGCATGGGCTTTCCGGCCGCTGAGTTGAAGTCGATTGAAACCGATGAAGCCTACCCGGAGAGACCCGCGACGGTACGCACGCGTTTGCTTGGATTGTACGGGGTCGATTCGCCGCTGCCGACGGCGTTTCTGGACGACATCGCGCAGCGCCGGGAAGGGCATGACGCGCTGGAAGCCTTCCTGGATATCTTCAACCACCGGATCTTCACCCAGTTCTACCGGATCTGGCGCAAGTACTCCTACCCGGCGACATTCGAAGCAGGCGGCACCGATGCCACTTCGCAATGCCTGCTTGGCCTGATCGGCCTGGGTATTCCCGGCACCGCGCAGCAAGTCGCCACGCCGGTATCGCGCTTTCTGGCCTTGCTCAGTGTGATGCGTCTGCCTACGCGTAATGCCGAGGGCATCGCCGCACTGGTCAAGTTGCTGGCGTCCAACACCCAGGCGCAGGTGACCGCGCATTGGCCACAGAAAATTGCCCTGGAACAGCCGGCCAGCCTTTCCCGCCAACGTCCGGTGAGTTTGTCTCAAGGTACGCCGTTGGGCAGCGTCGGTTTTGATGCCAACAGCCAGTTGCGCTTGACGCTCCACACCGAAGACACAGACGAAGCCCGGGGTTGGTTACCCGGTGGCGAGCTGTATAGCGATTTTCTGGTGCTGCTGCGCGTGTACCTCGGGTGGCGTTGCACGGCGAAATTGCAGTTGTCGCTGCCGGTACACAGTTTGCCTACGCCGGTGCTGGGGCAATCTGCCATTCAGCTTGGCATGACCGGCGTACTGGGCTTGGGCAGCAATGCCTGGCAGGCGACGGAGCACGACACTCTCACGATCAACCTGGGCCGTTATCAGGGCCTTTCGATTAATCCCTTCAACCGGGAGACACAGCATGTTGCGTACCGTTTTTAGTCTGGTGATGTTCGTCGTGCTCAGCGGCTGTGGGCTAGCCCAGACGGTGGCCGATGGCACTGCGTCCACCGCCAAGGCGATCTTCTACAAGCAGGTGAAAACCCTGCATCTGGATTTCAGTGCACGCACGGCGCTGAACACAGATGCCACCGACATGAGCGCCTTGTCGGTGCCAACCCTGGTGCGGGTGTACCAACTGCGCGAAAGCAAAACGGTCGAGCAAGCGACTTACGACGATTTGCTGAGCGATGACGATCGAGTGCTGGCCAGTGCGTTGCTGGATAAACACACGGTGGTGGTCAAGCCCGAGGAGGGCGCACAGCTGAACGTGCCGATGGACAAGGATGCGCAGTACGTCACGGTGGTGGCGCTGTTTCGCAGCCCCGATACGCAATTGAACACCTGGCGGCTGACGCTGGCCCGCGATGAGCTGGACCCGGATGCCGCGCGGATCATCGAGTTGGGTGACAACCGCCTGACCCTGCGGCCCCTGGCCAAGGATTGAGTCATGACCGAGTACAACCCTTCGCTGTACGAAATGCTGCTGCAGAACTTCGACGGCGAGTTGGAACTGCATCGCGTCAGCGAGGAAGACCAGCATGCCCTGTCGGTGCTGGACAACCTGCAACGCATCCTCAATAGCCGCGCGGGTGCGCTGAGCCACTTGCCGGATTACGGGCTGCCGGACATGGGTCTGATCCTGCAAGGCTTGCCCGCTTCGGCCCACGGCTTGATCGGCACCATGACCGCTACCTTGCTCAAGTACGAACCACGGCTGGCGGCTGTCGCTATTGAACTGCTGCCGCAGGCACTGCCGGGGCATCTGGAATATGCCTTGGACGCGCAACTCAAAGATGGGCAGCACGTCAGCTTCGGCACCACCCTGGCTCCCGAGGGCAGGGTACTGGTACGTCACTTGAAGCGACAGCATTACCTGTCGAAGTCTTGAACCGATAACGGAAGGGAAGCCCGATGACGGCGTTATTTGAGATGCGTATCCGGTTGGGGGGGGATCCGCGTGGCTTCAGTGAGTTCGCGGCATTACGTGAAGAGTTGGCCAAGCTGAGCCATCCTGCCTGCCCGGATGTGGACTGGGCCAGGGTGGAGCAATTGTGCCTGGCGTTGTTCGAGGAAAATGGTGCAGAGCTGCAAACCGCGTGCTTTTACACCGTGGCCCGCAGTCAGCGCCACGGGCTGGAGGGTATCACCCAAGGCATAGTGTTGCTGGGAGCCTTGAGCAGCGAATGGCGCCATCTGTGGCCGGCAATGGAGTCCGTGCGCCTGGACCTGCTGGGTTGGTTATGCGACCAACTGCAACTGCTGCTGCGCAGCCTGGCGACAACAGCGCACAGTGAGGCCGCCCTGGTTCAATTGGACACTGAACTGGCTCGGCTGCACGCCCGCTTAGCCCCTCAACTAACCAGCCCTCTGCTGACGTTGCAGGCTCTGCGCTATCAGGTTGGTCACCTGATCCAGCGTCTGGAGCGGAACCTCGTCGTGGGCGAAGCAGTGCTCGCCCCCATGCGGGTGATGACGCCGATGTTGGTGACGCCTGTGGTGATTCTGCCGCCTCCGCCAGTACAGCCCCGCAGGCGGCGCATGGCCCTGTGGTTGTTTGCCGGGTGGCTGATGGTTGCCGTGCTCGCGGGGTTCGGCTGGCGGACATGGCTGATGGGGCCTAGCAGTCAACCGCCGATGCCGGAGCCCGTGCGGCTGGATAGTTTGTCGCTGTTCGATGCAGGCAGTGCCACCTTGAAACCCGACTCGACCAAAGTGCTGATCAACGCGCTGGTCGGCATCAAGGCGCAGCCAGGTTGGCTGATCGTGATCGCAGGGCATTCCGATGCGACCGGGGCCATGGAACAGAATATGACCTTGTCCCATGCCCGTGCTTCCGCCGTGCGTGACTGGATGCAACGTATGGGCGATATCCCTGACAGCTGTTTTGCGGTGCAGGGCTTGGCGGCCAATCAGCCGATCGCCAGCAATGAGACCGAGGCCGGGCGTACCGCTAATCGGCGTGTGGATATCCAACTGGTCCCGCAGGTCGGTGCTTGTGAGCAGATGGCACCTACTGGCTGAAGTGATCGTCCCTGTCTGTAGGATATGTCTAGATCCTCTTGTAGGCCTGTTCTGTTTGCTTGTTGCGTGCGTCTACAGACGTCTGCCAATTTCCGTTATCGCTGCTTATAGTGCTTCATGGAAACCACCACGGCAGGGAGCCGACCATCCATGAACACCCGAAAAAAGTCCCCCCGACGCCACACCGCACAACAACCCCCCATCCTCCATTCCGGCCAGCGCTTGCGTTCGGTGCTCAACACCTATGGCATTCCACCCACGGCATTTGCCGAATGGATGCGCATCAGCCCGCAGTGCCTCAATAATTGGTTTTCACGGGGTTTGCCGGTTGCTCGCATGGAAAAACTGGCGACCACCTTGAGTGTCAGCAAGGTGTGGCTTGAGACGGGGGAGCGCGGCAAATAAGGGTTCAGGGGTGGCCAGGCAGCCGCCTCTACTTCAACGGCCCTACCACCTGCCGGTACTTTTCCACGCCCTGAGGCGTCTGCCGCACCAGGCTGATTTCCAGTCCCAGCGGGTCCTCCCGACGATTACCGCTCAATTGTCGCCATCCCTTGTCCGCGTCCCACACTCGCACCTGCAGGTCACTCACACCGGTCAACACCACCACCCCATCTTTCGCCGCCGGCAGCGGGTATCGGTCCCGCGCCGGGGCGGCTGCGCGATACAGCGAGCCACCCTTGAGCCACCAGCGCACGCGTTGCAGCCCATCCCCGGCCATCGGGGCGCTGCGGATCACGTCCAGCCTGAAGCCCTTGCTGTCGGAGCTGCGTACGGTCACGGCGGCCAGCCCTTCGGTTTTGGGCGTCTGGTCTTGCGCCCTATCGGTTGCAACCAGCTCCACACTGGCGCGCAAGCTGACGTCGCGCTGCATCTGGTTCAGCGCCCGCAGCAACACCTCGGTCTGCTCGCTGCTCGCCTGCAAGTGCTGATCAGCACGGGTCACGCTGTCCAGCCCACGCCAGGCGATCAGGCTGACCACCGCCATGAGCATGATCGCCACCATCACTTCGATCAGGGTGAAGCCTTGCTGGGACCTGTTCATGGTTGACTCACCACGCGCATCAAACCCGCAGCGTCGCGTTGCAGGCTGAGGCTGTGCTGCCCAGCGGACAGCACCACCCGCAACGGAGGGTTGATCCACTCGGCATTGAGTACCAGGGTTTGCCGGGGTTCGATGTTGATCTGCATGGGCGTGCTTTCCCAGAGGCGCGGGCGCAGTTGGGTGTCGCCCTGGAAGGACTCCACGCTCGTCCCGTCATCGCTGCGGCGGATGAAGCGAAAGCCCTTGGCATCCGCACGCCAGGTGATGGGGCGACCGTCTGCGTGGGCTTCGGCCTGGGCCACCTGCAGCAACTGGCTCAGGCGCTCGGCGTCTTTGCGCAGCAGGTGCAGCGGGTCGGGTTTGATCGTGAGGCTGATGGCGGCACTGGCGATGCCGATGATTACCAGCACCACCATCAGCTCGATCAGGGTGAAACCTTGCTGTTTCATCGCGGGCTTCCTGGAGAACTGGGGAGTCTGTGAAATAAAAGCGTGCGAATTGATCTGTAGGCTGGTGCGACGGACAAACAGGAGGTCCTCCCCATGGCATTTGCCCCTCGTTTCACTCTGGCCCATGGCGTGCAGGCGCTGGGGGTGCTGGCCGCCCTGGCGGGCGTGGCGGTTTGGACGCCGCTGCTGCTGACCACGGCAGAATCCCACACGCCCCAAGCCACGCCCCAGGCACTCGCGGCGCGCAGCGATAACCCGGCGCTGCAATGGTTTTCCAATGCGCCGACGGCGCTGCAAGTCAAAGTCACTGGCGTGTTGGCAGGCGCCCGTGGTGCGGTGGCGATCCTGAGTCTCAACGACGGCCCGCCGCGCAGCTTTCTAGTGGGTGAACGCCTTAGCCCCGGCGTGCGGCTGACCGCCATCCAGGGTGACGGTGTGGAAATCGAACGCGGTGGCGAAAAGCTGCGCGTCAACCTCGACAAGTTGCCGGACGGCCCAGCGCTGCCGCTGCTCACTCGGCCATGACCTGGGTGTCCAGCCGCGCCAGGGGCGGCGCTTCGCGGCTGGCGTCGAGCACCTGCAGGTTGACCTGAAACAGGCGGCCATCGGCGTTGATGGTCTGCTCGCAACGCAATTTCAGGCGGCCTTGATCACACTCGAAGGTCTTCCTGCCGCTGCGCAAGTGGCCTTCCAGGCGCAGTTCCGCCAGGCGACTCTGCGCCGCCAGCAACGCGATGGATTTATCCCGCAGCAAGCCGTTGCTCTGGGTCATCAACCCGGCCACGCGCACAGCGGCGGCCATGGCCACGGCAATGATCGCCAGCGCCACCAGCACCTCGATCAGGGTAAAACCTTGCTCCTTGCGACGGCCGTACATGGCGCTCTCAAAGCCGGGAAACAGGCCCGCAGACTAGCGCTGGCAGTTGACCGATTGGCGACTGAAACTCCCGAGGATTTTCAATACGACTGACATGTGTTCTTGCAACACTGCGGCTCGAATTGCACTCAAGCCAAGGAATGTCGAGATGGATATCGCGCGCCTAACGTCCCCATTGCCAGGCCCTCGCGGGCAGCGTGGTTTCACCTTGATCGAGATCATGGTGGTGGTGGTCATCCTCGGGATCCTGGCCGCCATGGTGGTGCCCAAGGTGCTGGACCGGCCGGACCAGGCACGCGCCACGGCGGCCAAGCAGGACATTGGTGGGTTGATGCAGGCGCTGAAACTCTATCGCCTCGACCACGGTTCCTACCCCAGCATGAACCAGGGATTGAAAGTGCTGGTGGAGCGCCCGGCGGACGCGAAGAACAGCAACTGGCGCGCCTACCTTGAACGCTTGCCCAACGATCCTTGGGGCAACCCTTATCACTACCTCAACCCAGGCGCCAACGGTGAGGTCGACGTGTTCTCCCTCGGTGCCGACGGCCAGCCAGATGGCGATGGCGTGAATGCCGATATCGGCTCCTGGCAGTTGTAAGGCCCTCCATGAAACGGTATTCGCCCCCAGCGGCGAAGCAGCGAGGCATGGCGATTATCAGCGCCTTGCTGATCGCCGCAGTGGTCGCCGTGTTGGCCGGCGCCATGCTCACGCGCCAGACCGTGTTCACCCGTGGTCTGGAAGCCGAGCAACTGCGCATCCAGGGGCAATGGTTGTTGCAGGGCGGCCTTGAACGCAGCCGGCAGATGCTCTGGGACGCACGTCAGAAGGACGTGTTGACCCGCCTTGACCAGGCCTGGGCCCGCGCCCAACGTGGCGACTTCGAAGGCCGGATCGAGGATGAGCAGGGCAAGTTCAACCTGCGCAACCTGGTCAATCGCCAGCAGGTGGATGCCGAGCAGTTGCAGAGCTTTGAGCGGCTGTGCCGGTTGATCGGCGTCGACCCGGCGGTGAGCCGGCGCATCAGCCAGCGGGTGATTGCCTCTTATGAACCGCCCGCCAAATACCCGATGCTTCGCAGCCTGGATGACCTGAGCGGCATCGAAGGCCTCGACCCCATGGTGTTGCAGCGCATGCACGCCTATATCAGTGTGTTGCCCGGCCCTACGTGGGTCAACGGCAACACCGCCAGCGCCGAAGTGCTCAGCGCGGTGGTGCCGCAGCTCAGCCTGTCCCAGGCCCACGGGTTGGTGGCTGAGCGTGATAGCGGGCAGTGGTTCATCAACCGCGGGGATTTCGTCAACCGCCTGCGCTTGCCCCAAGTGGCCGTAGACTCAGTGCAGGTGGGCATTACCAGTGAATGGTTCCGCGTGCAGGGCCAGGCGCGGCGTGAACAGCGACGGGTGACGATCGATGCCTTGTTGCATCGTCCTGAAGACCGTCAGCCGCGCGTGATCTGGTCGCGGGTGGGCGTATGAAACGCCTGCGCATCGGTTTGCCGCCGCTGGATCAATTGACCGCACAAAGCCAAGTCAGATTTGCCTGGCTGGAGCGCGGCGCAGTCATTGAAGAAGGGTATGAAAGCCTGGCGCAGTTGGCTAAATCGCGCCAGGCGATGGACTGTTTCCTGCACCCGCGCGACAGCCTGCTCACCAGCCTGGAGCTGCCCCCGCTACCCGCTGCGAAAACGGCGGCGGCCGTGGCCTGCGCCGCGCAGGCGCTGATCCTCGGCCCGGTTGAGCAGATGCAGGTGGCCCATGGCCCGCGCGAAAGCGATGGCCGCGTGCAAGTCGCGTGGGTGCCCAAGGCCGGGTTGGAGCGGCTCGCGCAACTACCACTCAAGCTGCGCGGGCTTTACCCGGCACCCTTTGCCTTGCCGGTAGGTGCTGCGGCGTTGGATGACGGCTATCTGTTGACACGTGACAGTCTGCAACAAGGCACGGTGCACCCGCTCGGCTTGCAGGCGCTGGAGAGGCCACTGGTTGACGCGGCGCAGCGTTGGAGTGGCGCGGTACCCACGTGGGGCTTGCACGGCCGCCTCAGCCAACCCTCAACGGTTGGATGGGGCCGGGCGCTCGCCTGTGTCGCGCTTGCCACCGCCATCTGGACCCTTGGCCTCAACCTGTACGCCGCGCGTCAGGTGGAGGAGGGCCAACGCCTTAAAGCGTTGATGAGCCAACAGGTGCGCCAGGCGTTTCCCGAGCTGCCGGTGGTGCTCAACCCCTTGCAGCAAGCCCGTCAGCAATTGGCCGCCCGCCAGACCGGTGCGGCCGCCGATCCCGGCCAACGCTTTACCAGCCTGTTGCAACTGGCCGGCAGCAACCTGCCATTTATGGTCGGCAGCGTCGACAACCTGAGCTTTGAACAGGGCAGCTTGCACGTTGAACTGCTCGCCGACAGCCGTAACCCGGCCGCCGAGGGTGAATGGCAGGCGGCGCTGGCGCAGGCCGGGTTTACCGCCAGCCGCAATGAGCAGGCCTGGACGATTGCCCCGGCCCAGCCCGCAGAAAAGCCAGGAGCCGGCGATGAATAAAGTGCAGCGACTGCGCAGCCAGGCCCAGGTGTTCTGGAGCGGCCTGGCCTTGCGCGAAAAACGCCTGTTAGGCGGTGCCGGGCTGGTGCTGGCGAGTTTGCTGACCTGGCTGGTGCTGGTGCAGCCCGCGCTGAAGAAGATCGATTACTGGCAGGCCGAAACCCCCAAGTTGCGCGCCCAGGCCGCAGCCTTGCAGGTGCTGTTGCAGGACGTCGCCGCGCCCAGGCAAGGCGACGAAACCACGTTGCGCCAGACCTTGGATAGCGCAGGTCTGCAAGGCCATTACCAGTTGCAGGCGCTGGAACCCACGGGTTGGCGGCTGACCTTCGATAACGCCCCGGCCGATGCCGTGGTGGGGTGGCTGCTGGGCAATGCCCGTTCGTTTTCCCTGGAGGTGTCCGAGGCGCGATTGCAACGCAGGCTCGACACCGTCGACAACTCGGCCGGCACTGTGTCCGGGACCGTTCGCATGGATCAGGCGCTTGGCGCTAAGGAAGCTTCATGAAGTGGTCAGTTCCCCCGTTTCGTCTGGTCGCGCCGTTGCTGGTGCTGGCCCTGAGCGCATGCAGCAGCCAGCAGGCCACCAAGCCGTTGCTGGTGGACAGCGAACTCGGCCAACCGCTTGCCGATACGCGCAGCAGCGGCGAGACCTTGCAGGATCGCCTGCGCGAACCGGCCCCCAAAGCCCCCGTGCAACACCGGGTCACCAACAGCGCACGCGGCCACGCCCCGGCGGTGGTCAAGGCACGCAATCCATTGGGTGACCAGCCGGTTCAGCTCAATTTCGTCGACGCGGATATCCAGGCGGTGGTGCGCGCGCTGTCCCGCGCCACCGGCCAGCAATTCCTGGTGGACCCGCGTGTGAAGGGCAACCTCACCCTGGTCAGCGAAGGCCAGGTGCCGGCGCACCAGGCCTACGACATGCTGCTGGCGGCGCTGCGCATGCAGGGCTTCAGCGTGGTCGACGTCGGTGGCGTGGCCCAGGTGGTGCCCGAAGCCGATGCCAAATTGCTCGGCGGGCCGATCTACAGCGCCGGCAGCAGCGGCATGCAGACGCGCACCTTCCGCCTGCAATATGAGAACGCGGTGAACCTGATCCCGGTGCTGCGCCCCATCGTGTCGCCAAACAACCCGATCAACGCCTACCCCGGCAACAACAGCATCGTCATCACCGACTACGCGGAAAACCTGGCGCGGGTGGCGCAGATCATCAACGGCATCGACACCCCCAGCGCCATCGACACCGACGTGGTGATGGTACAGAACGGCATCGCCGTGGACATCGCCGCCATGGTCTCCGAACTGCTGGAAACCCAAGGCGCCGACCAGACCCAGAAGATCAACGTGATCGGCGACCCGCGTTCCAACTCGATCATCATCCGCTCCGGCAGCCCGGAGCGCACCGAGCTGGCGCGCAACCTGATCTACAAGCTCGACAACGCCCAGAGCAACCCCAGCAATATGCACGTGGTGTACCTGCGCAACGCCCAGGCGGGCAAATTGGCCCAGTCGCTGCGTGGGTTGTTGACCGGTGAGAGCGATTCCGGCGTCAGTGACGACGCGCGTGGCAAGCTCAGCGCCATGGGCGGCAATGGCAAGAACACCCAAGGCGCGAGCAACGCGCAAAACAGCAGCGGTACCCCTACCGGCAGTGGTGTGCAATCCGGTTATGGGCAGTCCACGGGTTCAACGGCTAACACCAACGGTACGGCTAATGATCAAGACACCGCGTTCAGCGCCGGCGGCGTGACCATCCAGGCCGACGCCACCACCAACACCTTGCTGATTTCTGCGCCGGATCCGCTGTACCGCAACCTGCGTGAAGTGATCGACATGCTCGACCAGCGCCGCGCCCAGGTGGTGATCGAAAGCCTGATCGTAGAAGTCGGCGAAGACGATGCCACTGAGTTCGGCGTGCAGTGGCAAGCCGGGAACCTCGGTGGCAAGGGCGGGTTTGGTGGCGTGAACCTCGGCGGCAGTGGCGTGAACAGCACGCCGACCAGCAAGACCAGTATCGACGTATTGCCCAAGGGTCTGAACGTGGGGCTGGTCAATGGCACCGTGGATATTCCCGGTATCGGCAAGGTGCTCGACCTCAAGGTGTTGGCGCGTGCGTTGAAGAGCAAGGGTGGCACCAACATTCTGTCCACGCCCAACCTCCTGACCCTGGACAACGAAGCAGCGAGTATTTTTGTGGGGCAGACGATTCCGTTTGTCACCGGCAGCTATGTGACCGGCGGCGGGGGCACCAGCAACAACCCGTTCCAGACGGTACAGCGTGAGGAGGTGGGGCTGAAGCTGAATGTGCGGCCGCAGATTTCCGAAGGCGGTACGGTGAAGCTGGATATCTATCAGGAGGTCAGTACGGTTGATGCGCGGGCTTCGGTGGAGGCCGGGACGGTGACCAACAAGCGGGCGATCGATACCAGTATTTTGCTGGATGACGGGCAGATCATGGTGCTCGGTGGGTTGCTGCAGGATGGGTATAGCCAGAGTAATGATGCGGTGCCGTGGTTGTCGGATATTCCGGGGTTGGGGGCGTTGTTCAGGAATGAAAAGCGCAGTGTGAACAAGACCAATCTGATGGTGTTTTTGCGGCCTTACATTATTCGGGACAGTGGGGCGGGGCGCAGTATTACGTTGAATCGGTATGAGTTTATGCGGCGGGCGCAAGGGGGGTTGCAGCCGGAGCATAGTTGGGCGATGCCGGATGTGCAGGCGCCGCAGTTGCCTTCGGTGGAGAAGGCGATTCCTGGGGATGGGCCGAGGGCGGTGATTCGGGCGGTGCCTAAGTGAGCGTACATATCCGTTGCTTCGGTAACGGCCACTTAGGGTTCCGCTCTTACAGCGGGTCACTTTTGGCAAACGCCCCAAAAGTAACCAAAAGGTCTTCGCCCCACCACTCGGCACCTCGCCTAGGCTCGGTGTGCCCTCACTCCGGCTTGAATCCGTGGGCCGCCGCAATGGGCCATCCATGGCCCAGTGCGGCTAACCCGGCGTCCTGCCGGGTTACCCACGGATTCAAGCCTGCGTTCGGCCAGCGTGGTTTTACGGGGCGCCGAAGATCACAAGCCGAAGCAAAAGCAAAGCGCGGCGGCCTTAGAGCCGACCGGTATTGTGTGGTCGAACCCGGTCAAATGTGGGAGCTGGCTTGTCGGATCGCCGCATCGCTGCGATGCAGGCACCTCGGTCTTTCGGAGACGCCCTGCAGGCTATTACCGCTTCGCCAGCCAGTAATCATGCAGCGCCCGCGCTGCCGGTTCGATTTCGCTGACGCGTTGCTGGTGTGCTTGTACGTCCAGGTCGGCCGGGAGTTCGAAGTTGTCTTGTTCGGCGCACCAGGAGATTTTTTCCAGCAGTGCAGCTTGTTCTGCCGGCAGTTGCGGCCAGTTGCCGATGGCGGCGCCGCGGATGTAGCCAAAGCACCATTCTTCGGCGAGGGTCACGGGGTGGCCTTGGTGTTCGGTTTCGTCGAAGCGGGCGTTGAAGCTGTTGGCGTCGCTGGACAGTTGTGCGGCCAGGGTGTTGAGGTGGCGCACGCACAGTTCGAGGAAACTTTGCGCTTCGTCCATGTTGTCCCATTCCGGGTTCTGGCCGCCCCAGATCGCGGGGAACCACTCGGCCACGTCCACCTGGACCGGGCTGGAGACCAGCGCGGTGAAGTAGCCGTCGAGTTCGGCCAGGTTCAGCACCGAGTGGTCGTCGCCGTACTTGAGCAGGGTGTTTTCGATGAACTCGAATTCGGCGGGGGTGAGGGGTTGGGCGTGCATGGGGCATATCCTTTAAACGTCGAACGCCGCGAATGGGCGGCTTAAAGCGCGAAGGATGGCGTGTGCGCGGGGTTTTATCCAGCCTTTTGCAGCGTTTTCACCCGCGTCGGTTGCACAGCTTGCTGACGCACATCGAGCCGACTACTGCGAGGATGATCGGCACCAGGAAGTCGTGGTCGATGCGGGTGAATTCCGCCACCAGCACAATCGCGGTCAACGGCATGCTCATGCTGGCGGCCAGGAAGGCGGCGGCGCCGATGATTGCGAATGCGCCCAGGGGCACACCGGGCCACACCAGGCTCCAGGCGCCGCCGAGGAGGATCGCCAGCAAGGCGCCATTGGCCAGGCCGGGGGTGAGCAAGCCGCCTTCGGCGCCGGCGCGCAAGCTGCTGGTGGTGATCAGGACTTTGACCACCAGCAACAACGCCGCCAGGCCTAGGGTCAGTTCATTGTCGAAACCCAGCTGCGCCGGGCCTTTGCCATTGCCGAGGATTTGCGGCAATACCATCGCCAGGCCGCCGATGATCGTGAAGTTGATCAATGACAGCACCGGCAGGCGCCAGCCCCTGGCGGCATTGGCGCGCGCCTTGCCAGTGAGCCGCGTGAAAGCGTACGCCGCCACGCCGAAGACCGGGCCGCAGACCACCGCCCATGCGATCAGGGCAGGGTTCAACACAAAGTGCGGGACCCCATATTGCGATTCCGCACCCAACCCGATCCACGCCACCGAGGCTGCAATCGCCGAAGTCGCCAACGCAATCACCGCCGCCGGCCAACTGAATGCGCCCACCAGCACTTCCAGCACGAACACCGCGCCACCCAACGGCACGTTGTACACCGCCGCCAGGCCCGCACCGGCGCCACAGGCGACGATCAGGCGATGCATCTGCGGGTCGAGTCGCGCGCGCTGGGATAACCAGGTGGCGACCAACGCGCCGACTTCCCGTGGTGCCACTTCACGGCCCAGAGGCGAACCCAGGGCCACGGTGATGATTTGCAGCAAGGCGTGGGCGAGGGTGGTCTTGGGCGGCATGATCGGCATCTTTTCCGACACCGCTTGCTTGATGCTCACCAGCGGCCGGCCATAGCGATAAATCACCCACCAGCCCACTCCTGCGACCAGGCCGCACACCACCAGCACCAGCAAGCGCCGCTCCGGTGCCGCCGCTGTCACGCCCAGCAGGAAGGTTTCATGGCTGACCAGGCTGTCCAGGCTATAACCGTAGGCCAGGTGCTGAATGCCATGCAGCAACAACGCCAGCAACATCCCGCCCAATCCGGCGCCGATGCCGGTGAACACGACCACCAGGGCGAGGATCAAGGATGAGCGAAACGGGGTCGGCATAGGCGGCTCCAGGCAATGGCCCTGATTGTATAGCCGATAAATCAGCCGACCTGGATGAAATGTATCGGCGCTGCATGAACCGCGCGGCCACAACATTCCATTACCTTTGCCCGTCCCGTTTTTGGCCGATGTGCCGTCACGTTCCCTTGTTATAGTTCGGGCCTTATCACTCGCCAGTCAGGGATCACTGCCATGTCCGAATACCAAGCTTTCGTCGTCGAACTCACCGGCAACGTTGCCCATGTGCAGATCAACCGCCCGGAAAAGATCAACGCGATGAACGCGGTGTTCTGGACCGAAATCATCGACATCTTTCAGTGGGTCGAAGACACCGACGCCGTACGCGCCGTGGTGCTCAGCGGTGCCGGCAAGCATTTTTCCTCCGGCATCGACCTGATGATGCTGGCCTCGGTGGCCAATGAGTTCGGCAAGGACGTGGGCCGCAACGCGCGCTTGCTGCGCCGCAAGATCCTGGAACTGCAAGCCTCGTTCAATGCCGTCGACAACTGCCGCAAGCCGGTGCTGGCGGCGATCCAGGGCTACTGCATCGGCGGTGCCATCGACCTGATCAGCGCCTGCGATATGCGCTACGCCGCCGAAGGTGCACAATTTTCCATCAAGGAAATCGACATCGGCATGGCCGCTGACGTCGGCACTTTGCAACGCCTGCCGCGCATCATCGGTGACGGCATGCTGCGGGAGCTGGCTTACACCGGCCGCCAGTTCGGCGCTGAAGAGGCGCGCAGTATCGGCCTGGTCAATCGCGTCTATCCCGACCAGGAGAGCCTGTTGGCCGGCGTCATGGACATCGCCCATGAAATCGCCGCCAAATCGCCGATTGCGGTCACCGGCACCAAGGCCATGATCAGCTACATGCGTGACCACACAGTCAATGATGGCTTGGAATACGTTGCCACCTGGAACTCGGCTATGTTGCAATCCAACGACCTGCGCGTGGCCATCGCGGCCCACATGAGTAAGCAGAAACCCGAATTCGTGGATTGACTGACATGACCCCAGGCTGGATTACCACAACGCTGCTGGACAACGACACCCCCGGCGGCTGGGCCGTCGCCCGCAGCCGCGACGGCTTTTTGCATGACACCAACGGCCCGCTGTTCCCCCGCGAATGGCTCAAGCGCCAGGACCTGTCGGTGTTCGCCGAACACGGCATCGGCCACCTCGACGGCGAGCCGGTGTACCTGCTGGAACTCAATGCTTCTACTGAAGTGCCGGGTTGCAGCTGGCAGGGGCTGCGCGGCTTCATGCTGCAAGGCGATCACACTCTTTACAAGGTGCTGGGCTACGCGGCGCAGATCGGCACCTGGGCGCGGGAACACCGGTTTTGTGGGAGTTGCGGCCAGGCCATGGTCCAGGTGCCGCGTGAGCGGGCGATGCATTGCCAGGCCTGCGATTTGCGCAGCTATCCGCGTATTTCGCCAAGCATGATCGTGCTGGTGACCCGTGGCGACGAGATCCTGTTGGCGCGTTCGCCACGTTTTGTCACGGGGGTGTACAGCACGTTGGCGGGGTTTGCCGAGCCGGGCGAGTCGGCCGAAGACTGCCTGATCCGCGAGGTGCGCGAGGAAGTGCAGGTGGAGGTCAAGAACATCCAGTACATGGGCAGCCAGTGCTGGCCGTTCCCGCATTCGATGATGCTGGGTTTCCATGCCGAGTACGCCGGCGGTGACATCGTGCCCCAGGCCGACGAGATCGAAGACGCGCAGTGGTTCAACATCCACGACTTGCCGCCGTTGCCGGCGTCACGTTCGATTGCGCGTTACCTGATCGACCTCTACCTGGCCCGTCGTCTAGGCCACGCTGAACCAGTGCTGCCAGGCTAAGCGCACGGTCAGGCCAAGGACCACGGTGATGAAGACCGGGCGAATGAATTTGGCGCCGCCGCTGATTGCACTGCGGGCGCCAAAGAACGCGCCACACATCACCGACACGCCCATGGCCAGGCCGACGATCCAGTCCACCGAACCGTTGATGATGAACACCGTCAGCGCCGCCGCGTTGCTGACGAAGTTCATGCTGCGCGCCACGCCGCTGGCTTTCACCAGGTCGATGGGGTGCAACAGCATCGTGCTCACGGTCCAGAACGCCCCGGTGCCGGGGCCGGCCACGCCATCGTAGAAGCCCAGGCCGAAACCCTGGGTGGATTGCCATTTCTTCTTGATCGGCGCATCGGCGTCCAACGGCGCCTTGGGCGTGCCGCCGAACAGCAGGTACACGCCGCAGGCGAACACAATCACCGGCAACATCTTGTTCAGGGTTTCAGCGGGCAGGTAGTGGGCGACCACGGCGCCGGTCAACGCACCGATCAACGTGCCGACGATGGCATGCACCCACTGGCGCGGATGGAACAGCTTGCGCCGATAGAAGGTGAAACTGGCGGTGGCCGAGCCGAAGGTGGAACTGAGCTTGTTGGTGCCCAGTACCAGGTGCGGTGGCATGCCGGCGGTAAGCAGCGCAGGGGTGGTGAGCAAACCGCCACCGCCGGCGATGGCGTCGATGAAACCGGCGATAAAGGCGACAACCGCCAGGATGGCCAGGGTGGTGAGGTCTACGCTGAGTTCGAAGGGCATGGGCAGGGCTTATTATTGGCAGGGTGCGCAGCGAAGGGGCTGGGCGAAAGGCCGCCATCTTACTCGCCCGCCATACGCAAATCCAAATGTGGGAGCGGGCTTGCTCGCGAATGCGGTGTATCAGTACCCAATGTACCGACTGACAATCAGCATTCGCGAGCAAGCCCGCTCCCACATTTTTAACCGTGACGCTTATCCAGCCACTCCAACGCCGTCCGCCAGATACAAATCCCCAGGAAATACGCCGACATCACCGACCACAAGCCAAACGTCCATGGGTTGGTGTTCGGGTAATCCATCACCATCAAGAAGCTGCACAGCAGCCAGATTGTGGTCACTGCGATGTTGATCGGCATGAACCGTTTCACCCGGAACGGGTGCAGGAATTTCATCGGCGTCACGGTCAGCAGGGCCAGGCCGATCACGGTGAGCAAGGTGACCCAGGCTTCCGGCTGGATGATATAAACGCACAAGGCCACCACATTCCATGCGGCGGGGAAGCCGACGAAGTAGTTGTCCTTGCTCTTCATGTTGACGTTGCAGAAGCAGAACAGCGACGACACCAGGATCACCGACACCGTGAAGAGATGGGTAAAGTCCGGCAGGTCGATATAGCGATAGATAAACAGTGCGGGGATAAACACGTAGGTGAGGTAATCGATCACCAGGTCGAGCACCGAGCCGTCGAAGCTCGGCAGTACCGTGCTGACATTCACCCGTCGCGCCAGTGAGCCATCAACCCCGTCCACCACCAGTGCCAGGCCCAGCCACAGCAGGCAGGCCTTGGGAGAGTTTTCCAGCAGCGCCAGGGTGGCCAGGAAGGCCAATACCACACCGGTGGCGGTAAAGCCGTGGGCGCCCCAGGCTTTGAGTCTGGCTACATGCAGGGTCGATATCACGGGCGGTTCTCCAAAAGGTGAAACGGGGCAGCCGACGACGTGACGCCGTCGAGTCTGGCCGGGGAATGCAGGTATCGACCGGGAAGGGGGTAAGAAGGTTCACCACCCCGGTGTATCACTTAGCGTAGCAAGCGTAAGACGTTTCGGCATCAGCCCTGGCGGAATACCAATGCCTTTAAGCCACTTCGCACATCAATATCAGGAAATTCCGGCGGGTTTTGCAGGCGCTCGACAAAACGCAGGCCCGGTGCCTCGCGGGTGACACCGTCGATCAGGAAGTCTTCGCCGAAGGCCGGGTCATTCATGCACGCCAGTACCGTGCCCTGTGGCGTGAGCAGGTCCGGCAGGCGGCGCAGCACGCGCTGGTAGTCCTTGGTCAGCAGGAAGCTGCCTTTCTGGAAGGAGGGCGGATCAATGATCACCAGGTCGTAGGGGCCGTTGTTGGTAACTTTGGCCCAGGACTTGAACAGGTCGTGGCCGAGGAAACTGACGTTGCTCAGGTCATGACCATTCAGGCGATGGTTGTCGCGACCACGGCTCAGGGCGCCACGGGCCATGTCCAGGTTCACCACGTGGTCGGCGCCGCCTTCGATGGCCGCCACCGAGAAGCCACAGGTGTAGGCAAACAGGTTGAGAACGCGCTGGCCCTTGGCCTGCTCGCGCACCCAGTTGCGGCCGTAACGCATGTCGAGGAACAGCCCGCTGTTCTGTTTTTTACCCAGGTCGATTAGGTAGCGCAGGCCGCCTTCGGTGATGGTCAACTCGTCGACCGGGTCGCCCGACAGCCATTCGGTGGTGCTTTGCGGCAGGTAACGGTGTTGCAGGGCGATGGTGTACGTACCGAACTCGGTTTGCAGCAAGTGCTTCAAGGCTTCCAGCTGCGCAGCGTCCGGCTCCTTGAACAACGCCACCAGCAGCACGCCTTGCAACCAGTCCACTGTCAGTTGCTCCAGGCCCGGCCAGCAACGGCCACGGCCGTGGAACAGGCGGCGGGTTTCAGCCGGCGGAGTCGCCAGGGCGGCAAGCAGGTGGGTGTGCAGGGTGGCGAGTGCGTCTGGGGTCATCGTTAAACGTCGGTCGTTGAGCGGGCGGCATTTTAAACACAATTGCGGGCTATCGTCCCGCTTGAGCATAACGTGCTGGAAAAAACATAATTGGCAGTGAATCATGCTCAAAATTCAATGGTGCGCGCCTGATAACAGGCAAAAAAACCTCCCGCGCCGACATAAACTGGAAAAAAAGCCCGGAGGTACCCATGAACGGTTTCACGAATGCGGTGATTGATCAGCAAGAGTTGGATGAGTGGCGCGACGCCCTGGCGTCCCTGGTCACTCACGCCGGCCCCGCGCGGGCGCGGCAGATCCTCGACCTGCTGGCCCAGGACGCCAGTGCGCCGCCCATCGACTGGAAACCGCGCCATGGCACGCCCTACATCAACAGCATCAGCGTGGCGCAGCAACCGGCATTCCCCGGCGACCTGGCTACCGAAGAACGTCTGGCCTCGCTGGTGCGCTGGAATGCCTTGGCCATGGTGGTGCGGGCCAACCAGGCGTACGGCGAGCTGGGTGGTCATATCGCCAGTTACGCCAGCGCGGCGGACTTGTTCGAAGTCGGTTTCAACCACTTTTTTCGCGCCCGCAACGAGGGCTTCGGCGGCGATCTGGTGTTCTATCAACCACATTCCGCGCCTGGCATCTATGCACGAGCCTTCCTTGAAGGGCGCTTGAGCGAAAGCGATCTGGCCCACTATCGCCAGGAAATAGGCGGGCCCGCGCAGGGCGCACGCGGCCTGTCCAGCTACCCGCACCCGTGGCTGATGCCGGACTTCTGGCAGTTCCCCACCGGTTCCATGGGCATTGGCCCCATCAGTTCGATCTTCCAGGCGCGCTTCATGCGCTACTTGCAGCACCGCAACTTGCAGGACACCACCGACCGCCACGTGTGGGGCGTCTTCGGTGATGGCGAGATGGACGAGCCGGAAAGCATGTCGGCCCTGACCCTGGCCGCCCGCGAAGGCCTGGACAACCTGACCTGGGTGGTCAACTGCAACCTGCAACGCCTTGACGGCCCGGTGCGCGGCAATGGGCGCATCATCGATGAGTTGGAGGCGTTGTTTGCCGGTGCGGGCTGGAACGTGATCAAACTGGTGTGGGGCTCGGACTGGGATGCGTTGTTGGCCAAGGACGCCGATGGTTCGCTGGTCAACACCTTGTCCAACACGGTTGACGGTCAATTCCAGACCTTCGCCGCCAAGGACGGTGCCTACAACCGTGAACACTTCTTCGGCCAAAGCGAGTCCCTGGCCCGGCTGGTCGAGGGCATGAGCGATGAGCAGATCGACCGCCTCAAGCGCGGCGGCCACGACATGGTCAAGATCCACGCCGCCTACCACGCCGCACGGCGGGTCAAAGGTAAACCCACGGTGATCCTGGCTCAGACCAAGAAAGGCTTCGGCATGGGCGAGGCCGGGCAAGGCAAGATGACCACTCACCAGCAGAAGAAGTTGGACCGCGATGCGTTGATCGCCTTCCGCAATCGCTTCCAGTTGCCGCTGACCGATGAACAGACCGAATCCCTGAGCTTCTTCAAACCGGCCGAGGACAGCCTGGAGTTGCGCTATCTGCACCAGCGCCGCACAGCGTTGGGCGGCTACGTGCCCAGTCGCAGCCAGGTCGCTGCCCCGGTCAGCGTGCCGGCCGTATCGGGTTATGCCGGCTTCGCCACGGCGGCCGACGGCAAGGAAATGTCCACCACCATGGCGTTCGTGCGCATGTTGACCAACCTGCTCAAGGACAAGGCGCTGGGGCCGCGCATCGTGCCGATCGTGGCGGATGAAGCGCGCACGTTTGGCATGGCCAACCTGTTCAAACAGATTGGCATCTATTCCAGTGTCGGCCAGCGTTACGAGCCGGAAGACATCGGCTCGATCCTCAGCTACCGCGAAGCCACCGACGGGCAGATCCTGGAGGAGGGCATCAGTGAAGCCAGCGCCATCAGTTCCTGGGTCGCGGCGGCCACCAGTTATTCGGTGCATGGCCTGCGCATGTTGCCGTTCTACATCTATTACTCCATGTTCGGCTTCCAGCGCGTCGGCGACCTGATCTGGGCTGCCGCCGACCAACGCGCCCGTGGCTTCCTGCTTGGCGCCACCGCCGGGCGCACCACCCTGGGTGGTGAAGGCTTGCAGCATCAGGACGGCAGCAGCCACCTCATCGCCGCCACCGTGCCCAACTGCCGCGCCTACGACCCGGCGTTCGCCGGGGAATTCGCGGTGATCCTCGACCACGGCATGCGCCAGATGCTGGAACAGGATGTGGACGAGTTCTACTACGTGACCCTGATGAACGAAAACTACCCGCAGCCAAGCCTGCCGGAAGGGGTTGAAGCGGCGATTATCAAAGGTATGTACCGCCTGCAAGGCACGGCCAATGCCCAGGTGCGCCTGCTCGGGTCCGGCACGCTGGTGCGCGAAGCCCTGGCGGCGGTGCAGTTGCTGGCGGACGATTGGCAGGTGGCGAGTGAAGTGTTCAGCGTCACCAGTTTCAGCGAGCTGGCGCGGGATGCGCGGGAGGTGGAGCGCTGGAACCGGCTGCACCCGCAGGCCGCTGCGCGGATCAGCCATGTGCAGGAATGCTTGCCCAAAGGCGCACCGGTAATTGCGGTGTCCGACTATGTGCGGGCCGTGCCGCAGATGATTGGTTCTTACCTGGATTCCAACTACACCGTGTTGGGCACCGACGGCTTTGGGCGCAGCGATACACGGGCGGCGTTGCGGGATTTCTTTGAGGTGGACCGCCATCACATCGTGCTGGCGGCGTTGACGGCGTTGGTAGAGCAGGGCCGTCTGGAGGCGCGGGTGTGCCAGGAGGCGATCGAGCGTTATGACCTGCAGGCCGAACGCGCAGCCTCCTGGAATGGCTGAGTCAGAAACTGGCTATCAGTGGAGGCCCAAACGCCTCCCTGATAAACCCCGGTGCGATATACCGCTCGTAATGCGCCTCTGACAGCAGGAAAAACTCCCGGTCAATCGCATCCCGCAGATCCGCCAGGCTGCGCTCGCGAAACTCCGGCAGCAGCGCCAGCCCATACGCGTCCAGCTTGGAAATCACCCGCGCACCCCGGGCAATCAACTGATACGCCCAGCAATAGGCCGACTGGTGCGGCATGAAGCGGATCTTGCGCGTCTCAAGCTGCTGACGCAGCAGCTGCGCATCCAACACCTCCAACTTGCTGGCCATGACCTGCACCAGCAATTGCTCCAGGCGCAGCCACACTGCCTGTTTCTCGTCGGCGTTGTAGCCGTTCCACTGGATCACCTCATGGTGATAGCGCTTGCAGCCCCGGCAGACCAGGTCCCCGTAAACGGTGGAGCACAGGCCGACGCAGGGGGTCTTGATGGTTTGATTGGGCATAAGTCAGTGAAACCGGATTAATGTGGGAGCTGGCTTACTGTGGCGAGGGAGCTTGCTACCGCTGGAGTGCGCAGCGCTCCCAAGCTTTTGGGGCCGCTTCGCGGCCCAGCGGGAGCAAGCTCCCTCGCCACAAAGCCCGCTCCCACACTTTTAGTCCCAGCTCAGCGCGCCGCCAGTCTGGTACTCGATCACACGGGTTTCGAAGAAGTTCTTCTCTTTCTTCAAGTCCATGATTTCGCTCATCCACGGGAACGGGTTGGTGGTGCCTGGATACTCTTCCTTCAAGCCAATCTGCGACAGACGACGGTTGGCGATGAACTTGAGGTAGTCCTCCATCATCGCCGCGTTCATGCCCAGCACACCGCGTGGCATGGTGTCGCGCGCGTATTCGATCTCCAGCTGAGTCCCTTGCAGGATCATCTGGGTCGCTTCTTCCTTCATCTCGGCATCCCACAGGTGTGGGTTTTCGATTTTGATCTGGTTGATCACGTCGATACCGAAGTTCAGGTGCATCGACTCATCGCGCAGGATGTACTGGAACTGCTCGGCGACGCCGGTCATTTTGTTGCGACGGCCCATGGACAGGATCTGGGTGAAGCCGCAGTAGAAGAAGATGCCTTCCAGCACGCAGTAGTAGGCGACCAGGTTACGCAGCAGCTCTTTGTCGGTCTCAACGGTGCCGGTTTCGAACTTCGGATCGGAGATCGAACGGGTGTACTTCAGGCCCCAGGCGGCTTTTTTCGCGACCGAAGGGATCTCGTGGTACATGTTGAAGATCTCGCCTTCATCCATGGCCAGCGATTCGATGCAGTACTGGTAGGCGTGGGTGTGGATCGCCTCTTCGAAGGCCTGGCGCAGGATGTACTGGCGGCACTCCGGGTTGGTGATCAGGCGGTACACGGCCAGCACCAGGTTGTTGGCGACCAGGGAGTCGGCGGTGGAGAAGAAGCCGAGGTTGCGCATGACGATACGGCGTTCGTCGTCGGTCAGGCCTTCGGGGTTTTTCCACAGCGCGATGTCGGCGGTCATGTTGACCTCTTGCGGCATCCAGTGGTTGGCGCAGCCGTCCAGGTACTTCTGCCAGGCCCAGTCGTACTTGAACGGCACGAGTTGGTTGAGGTCGGCACGGCAGTTGATCATGCGTTTTTCGTCAACCGCGACGCGAGCGGCGGAGCCTTCCAGCTCGGCGAGGCCTTCGGCGACGTCGAGTTTGTCGAGGGCGGCCTTGGCGCG
>NZ_JACARN010000104.1:0-9435 GCF_013386605.1 Pseudomonas sp. IPO3749
CCCTTAAATGCGAAGAGCCACATAAAGAGCATAATATATAGAGTCGCCATGAGCGCAACTCATTACCAGTTGGAACGGTGCAATTTTCATCTCAACCGCAGATGATGCGGCAAGTCGCGCAAGCGGCTCCGCCTTCATTTTTGTCTGCAGTCTGAGCGTAAAATCCGGGTTGCCTGTTAATAGTTCTAATGCAAAACGATCAGCTGCTACTTCATCAGCAGATTTCGAATTTTTAGCCTGTTCTTCGAAGTCGTCATCGACAATTGCGCTATTAGCCCCGAGATGGCCTAGTGCGATATGTCCAATTTCATGGCTAAGTGAAAGAGAAGGAAGCCGCTTTTCCGTACATTCGACAAAACAATGGAAGGACGTCCGTTAATGGACATGGCAATTCCGTCCATTTTTTTCTTGGCAAGCAGTGGCGAGGCTAAATGCAGAACGGGGATGCCATAAGCCCAGCAAAGGTCGATAAGCTCAGCAGCCCCACCCACTTCGCGCCGGTAGCGAGAATATGATCCCTGATAGCTGAAGCGCTTTCATTGGGCTGAGTGAAATCCCTCTCCAAAGCACCAATAGCTATGCGCGACGCACTTCGAGCTAACGCAACAGCCAATTCCACATCATTTTCTGAAGTCTTAGCAGATAGCTTGAACCGCTTTTCCCCAGGTAGATCGAATTCTACACGTGGAGGATTTTCACTGAATGCGCGGACTTGAAGGTTTAGCGCTTTCGCAAGATAGATTTTCGCTCGCTGAGCGCCACCCGGCGTCGTCTCCACCTCATCAGACCACCATTCAGGCATGATGCTAGACAGATGTTTTTTTCGACATTCCGTGAGTGTTTAGGACGGAGCAGATGCTTTGAATGTTAGTCATGATCCCTCCTCCTATGAGCGGATGTGTACATGCTGTTAGACGGCGAAGGGCTGTGAAAGTCACCCGAAGCTAGCAAATGATAGCATTTTTTACGATTATCCACAGACAGCAAAGCCGATTGACATCAAAATCTTGTCCTCGCCCAGCACCGCAGACAGGGCAAATCGCAGTCCACCGGCCGACGCACTCCCTTGGCAGCTCCTGACCAAACGTTCCCGAAGGCGCGCCCCATGATAGAATATTTGTGGTTCGCCAAGCATCATGGGCAGCGAAGCTTTTCATCCGGTCCTAGCCAAGCTATAAAGCTGCCGCGATTTGTATTCAAGGGAATGCAAGCATTTGCAGGGTTATCAAGGATGTATATCTACAAAAATGGTTCAGGTACCGCCGAACATTGAGGTTCGAGCAAAGGAACAGCGCGGAAATGAGGCAGCGGCCTATCTACAGAACGTAGTGAACACTCATGCGGAGGATGGTTGGGAGTTTTATCGAATCGATACTATTGGTGTCTCGGTCAAGCCTGGGTGCTTCGATGCGTTGCTGGGTAAGAAAGATGTCTTGAGCCAATACTATGTCATTTCGTTGCGCAAGCCGCGGTGATTAAGGGATTCGCCATCGCTGCAATTCGCTGGTATCAGCGAGTCGCACCAGCCCGATTGCGAGACGCATGCCGGTTCGAACCGACCTGCTCTAACTACGCGATCAAGGCCATCGAAAAGCATGGCGTTGCGAATGGCTGCCTTGAAGCAGCCGGACGCATCTGCAGGTGCCAGTATCCAAATGGCGGGCAGGATCTCCCGTGATCTCGCGCATGACTGGGATAGCAAACCACATCACTGCGGGAGAGCTCCCACCACTGCGGGCATGAGCTTTAATCATCGACGCCAAACTCAAGAGACAGGACAAGCTCTCTAGTATCTGAGTCGGTTCGCAAGCGGGTAGCCGCAGCCTGATCGCGCCCCTGCTGCATAAGCAGATCAACCTCATAGAAACACGCGACAACCTGCTCCTTGGTCAAATCAGGGAGCGTCGTCCGGCGTTTGAGAGTGTTCACTATTTTGCGTGCGCAAAGCTGAGCAGCTTCTCGCTCATGCGACCGGAAAGCCAAGTCGCGGAAAACCCAGGTGCTGATCCAGCCGCTTGATAACGCCCACAGCATCAAACGCTGGTAGGTCGACCACGCCATACGTGTATGGCCGCTCAAATACCGCCGCAGAATCCGACCATCTTCTTCTTTGAATCCGTAAACTCCCAACTTCGTCAGCTGCAGCTCAAGCGAAACCCGCGACATCCCAGACTTGCGCAGAATTGCTGAGAAGAGGTACTCAAGCAGATCTACAGGAGCACGAACAACAAAATTTCTCCGGCCCGTTTCTTCATGACGTTTCAGTTCACGAAAAACAAGCTGGAAGGCTTCATCCGGGTCGGCATCTAAATCAGGAATGTGTGACTGCATGGGGTCATTCTTTGGCTTATTCGCGCATATGTCAAAAAGGTGTCCTAGTAAATCCGTAGTCGCATGGAGAAAGCTGGAGGCATTCCATAGCAGCCGAGCGACAGCCACGATGAGCATCGATTACGAAACCATTCAAAAGATTCAGAAGCTAACAGATGACGTACTGATCGGCGTCGCCGAGGTCGCTGCATTGACCGGCTTCAGTGCTCTGACAGTTCGTCAGCGCAAACTTCCCGGTCTTGAGCCCGTTCCTGGCCTCTCACGTTTGCGATGGCGGTTGGGTGATCTCAGGCAGTGGATGCGTACCGGCGCAATCACATCGGCGCCTCTCCTCACGCAAGCATCGACCGGAGGACCACATAAAGTCGGGCGCCCTACCAAGAAGGCGCAGGTGGAGGCTCGGAAATGAGTGAGCTGGAATTATCGGTTGATGCCGCCACCGGGCAGGAACCACAGGACCAATTGAAATCCAACACCTATTGGTTTCACATTTTCCAGGCCATGGTGGATCACGAACTCGCAAAGCTGGGTCCGTATGCATTCGCGGTTTACTGTGTGATCAAATCCCACTGCGATCTCAGAACAGGACTGTCTATTCCCTCAATCCCCACCATCGCTCGCAAAGCTGGGATCAGTCCGCGCCAGGCTATGCGCGAGATCAAAACGCTTGAAACCCGAGGCTACATCAGCAGAACGCGGTCCCGTAAACATAACGAATATAGGCTCACGGAAAAAATCGCGATTAGCGACTCGCAAGGCAGACCCAGAGGCCAAGCACAGTGGGAGTACCGCCCGGCCCAGATCAAAAGCACGGTTGAGGAGCTGAAACGTATGCTCTTCAACAGGGAGGCAGTCGGCCAAGGTATTCACATCGAAAACCTACAGATCATCGGGAACCAGACCAACATTGGCTTCCAGATCAGCCAAACTGACTTGGACCATTTGGCCGAGAGCAATCCGGACATCTACACCAAGCTGCTGTCTATCCGGAACTCGATCCGGGAGCGTAAGGCGACCAAAACATGAGTTATACACAGGACCGCCAGTCACGTGACAGGGTGGCATACATGCGCTCACTTCAGGTGACTGTGTGACATGTGTAACCTGATTTGAGGTGACACAGAGTCACTCATACAAGAAGAGAGAAAACCATATCAGTTGGAACGCAATTACTGCTCGCGACCCGACAAGATCTAGGAACGCGGCAAGCCATGATAACGATCAGCAGGAGGTCTCAACGATGATCCAACCATCAGATGCTCATAGACTGGAAATCGCCCAGGACCTCTTGGGTTGTTTGATAGCGCTCCGTTCCGAGTCGATTTTCTACGAGCGGAAGAAAGCCCAACCGAATGTTGAAATCATCAGCCAGTGGAAAGCAGAGCGAAACACCCTCTTCGACCTGACCCGCAGTTTGAACTGTAACGACCGGGATACCATCGAGAATGTCATCGCGACCTATGGCCCCTCTGCCAGAGCTCTGTTTGATCAGGAAGGTAGTCTGAGCAGCTAGCCCTGCGCACCGGCTTTACGCGAGGAGCGTATCGTTAGCACGTTCCGCTTTGACTAACGTGCGCTAAGCTATCCGGGATGCCGCCCTAGAGCTAAATCGGACGGCGTGGAGCATCCGGCAGGTTTGACTCGGGAATGAGCTCAGGTATCAGCTTGAGCTTACCCGAATAGACCATGAGGGTTCCGCACCTGGTAAACGGCTTACCCCCGTTTATCGCTTCTACAGATTTCCGTCGCAGTGCAAGCGACCACATTTTCTTCATCCAGCTTTCACTCATAGCGTTTACTCCAGATATGGATAACGTACCCAGATTTGCCTACCGAATGCCTCCCTCAGCATCACCAGATCTACCTTTCCCTGTGCTCCCAGATGTTTTTATCTTCTTTGCCCGAGTGATCCAGGCACAGTCACCAACGGCAAATGCGCGCACTTCACAATACCGATACCATCACAGCCAACACCCTGCTTTGTACAGCGTCGTGTTGCGGTGTTTTCTGAAAATTACCGCGCTCACTTCGCAAAATATTTTGATGATCAATTTTGTCAGGCCGATGGCGTCTGATTCTTGTGTTTATCGAGTCATTGGACGATTCCCCTGCCCCCTCCCCAACGATGCTTTTATTCATTAAGGACCAAGAAATCCAGCACCTACGTACAGACAACTTTTCTGGCCAAAATCGTCCACTACGGCTGCAACCATTTGGTGGATAAGAACTGGGACAGGGTAGGGTTTGTACTCCCGCCATGAATGGCGTACTTACAAGCGGCACGCTGCAGTCGTTTCACTTCTTTGCTTTGCCTACCGTACCTGCTCAGGGCAAGCCCCGAGACCCCACTGAAACCAATGACCGCAGAATTTGGCGGAACCCGATGCAACGGCTAGCTCACAACTCAGTAGATATACCGTACAGCGCAAGAATCTCATGATCCGTCAGCCCCTGCTCCCGCTGCGTCAGTCCTCGGTACGAAATGAGCGCCTCATGTTCGACGGTTTGCTGTTCAAGCAACCGCACTAAAAGCAGTAGCTCTCCCTGCGCTTCAAGTGCCTGAAGTCGTTCGGGGGAATTAAACGCCCAGCGATCAAGAATCCGCCAGCCGCATGCATGATACGAAGTGGATCGGCGGACAGACTCAGTGGTCTTAGCCCCCAGGACGCCCGAGGCGATTCTCAACGGCATGTAATCAATGAGCATGTGCAGGTTCTTTTTTCTGTAGGCAATTGATCATTCGAGTGTTCTGCGCAATGGACGATGATCGGAAGCCACCTTTGCGCCTCAGCTCTCGAATGTGGGCATGCGAAAACCCCAGAGCCGATAAAGTGGCAACGTCATCAGAAACCAGCGCTTGATTCGCCAAACGCATGGTGGCATTGGCCAGCTTCAGTTGAACGATATCTACCTGCCAACCATTGCCAGCCGTTAAGTCGGTCATCGAGCTACTCCGAATGGGTAAGTGAAGGGCCATCAGCCGGTTAGATGCCGAAGACTGCGCGCAGCCGTGCCTCCGTACTGGTTACGTCCGCCGCCTTAAGCGCTAGGCTGAACGTCGGGATAGCCAGATCGCTGGTCAACAGCTCCAGTCGATAACTGCTTTTACCGCCCGCAAGAATCCGCCAGGACCTAATCTCATCCAAACGGAAGAGATGGCCGTTTTGACCTAATGGGTAGGCTAGCAACCTGTTCGATTGCAGATCGAGACCCACGTAGGCATCGTTGATTTTGGCGAACACCTCCACCTCGGGATGGAACCCGTCAGCCTGATAGCCAGCGACTATTCTCCTTAGCTTTTGGGCATAGCTCTGGTTGATTCGCGAGAATAGCCATATACCTCCGATGAAGTAGAGGATCAAGACCCAGAACAGCCACCGAAGGGCTGGATCTTCGCCACTCGTGAATCCTAGAAAGAATGGCAGGTTGAAGCCAGAAAAAACCATCATAACAAGTAAAAGCGCGCCTACCGGCAGACACCCGACAGCCCATGCCACCCGAAGTAACTCCCAGACCAGTCTCATGCAGCCTCCGACTCAACTGAACCAAAACAAAATAACTGAAAATCAGATATCTGAAAAGCAGTTATAGCTTGATCAGCCGAACCTTGCACGGACACGGCTATGACCAAAGCTATTTATCGACGTGAGCACGTGATCTTTCTGCAGGTGCTGAGGCGCATGCGGGTTGCATCAGGCATGACCCAGGCACAATGCTCTACTGCGTTAGCGAGGCCGCAATCGTTCATAAGTGATGTGGAGAGAGGGGTTAGACGGCTGGATATGGTTCAGCTTCGTGATTTGTGTCATGTCCTGGATAGTGACCTAATCAGCTTTACCAAATCCTTCGAGCAAGCTCTTAGCTGTGGGAATGCGGAGACCATTCGGACGACTACGGCAAAGGAGCGCCATTGAGCGACGATCATTATCAGGCACCGATACAATTCACGATTAATCGTTACTAGGAACTACGGGCCATGGAGAGCTGTATCGTCGGTATCAGACGCAACGAGGGTTCGCTACCAAAGCTAAAAGAGACACCGAGCATCTGGTTCCTTCTCTAGCCACCTTGGCTGCCGTACTGTCGGACCG
The DNA here is from genome assembly GCF_013386605.1 of Pseudomonas sp. IPO3749. Classification (NCBI taxonomy): domain Bacteria; kingdom Pseudomonadati; phylum Pseudomonadota; class Gammaproteobacteria; order Pseudomonadales; family Pseudomonadaceae; genus Pseudomonas; species Pseudomonas sp. IPO3749. Next base: position 6,423 of record NZ_JACARN010000104.1, read on the forward strand.
AGACATACGCTGGCCAGCTTCACCGGTCGTCCCCCAGCAACAAGGGTGAGTGTGCAATCCATTTCCGCGACCGGGCGATCTCCACGGCCTCTTTGAGGATTCTGCTTCCTTCGTTTTCTTGCCCAGCATCCGTTGCAGCTCACAGATCTACTTGAGCGCATCACTCAGCTCGGAGGGAGGCACCACGGCTTCGCCAGCACTGCCGGCCGACAGGCCGCCTTTCCTGATACAGCTTGCGCCACAGGAACAGCTGGTTGGCATTGATACCGTTGCGCCGGGCCACCACCGAAACGTTTTGCCTGGCTCAAGAGTCTCACGAACCATGGCCAGTTTTTGCTCTGGGCTCCAGCGGCGGCGCCGCTCCTGACCCAAAAGCTCACCACTTTTATCGTTGCTATTAGTAATAAACATAACCGTTTGCCTATCCCTTATCGTAAGTGTCGGCCCCAGCGCCTCTAGAAGGGGGCCCAGGACCTGCAAATTAATCTGAGGCGCTTGCCCGCCGCGCGTATCAAAATGACTGGGAGACTTTTGCGGGTATGTCAGGTTCACCGGCGCGGAGGTATTCCGCGCGGTCACCCGCGCGCACGTGCTGGCCTGGCGCGCCCAGCTGGAAACCCGGGGCCTGGCCGGTGCCACTATCCGACGAAAACTCGCTGCGCTGGCCAGCCTGTTTGATCATCTTTTGGAAAGCAACGCTGTCGCTGGCGGCAACCCTGTGCACGGCGTCAAGCGGCCCCGTGTTGAATCCAATGAGGGCAAGACGCCGGCACTGGATGATGACCAGGCCAAGCTATTGCTATCGTGCCGGATGGCTGGACGTTGAAGGGGATTCGGGACCGCGCCATTTTGGCTGTGCTTTCTTACCACGGCCTACGCCGTGAAGAGGCCGCGCAGCTGATGACAGGTGACCTGCAGGACCGTCGAGGCATAAAGCACCTGCAAGTGAGAGGAAAGGGTGGTAAGACCCGCTATTTGCCATTGCACCCGGTCGCGGCCGAGCGGATCTACGCATACCATGAACGCGACAGCAACGGGCAGCCGGGCAATGGCCCGCTGTTCCGCTCGATACGCGGTAGCACCACCGGCGCCGGCATCAGCGCGAACGGAATCTACTCAGTCATAGCGCAGTGGGCTCGGGCGGCGGACATCCACGTCGACGGCCTTGGCATGCACGGGCTTAGGGCCACGGCCGCGACCAACGCCGTGGAGCATGATGTCGATATCGCCAAGGTCCAAGAGTGGCTGGGCCACGCCAATATCAGCACCACCCGGCTGTATGATCGGCGTGGGCAGCGCCCCGAGGACTCACCCACGTATAAGGTAAAATACTGAGTTAGGAAGCTGCCGCCTCCGGCGGCCAGGGGTGACCCTTGGACGGTGAAATAAAACCAAGGGCTCCGCCCTTGTTATCTGGCTGGTGTCGACCAGAGCTGGGGGAGCGCGGGGTGGCGAAGCCACTCCACTACCAAACGAAGACTGGCGGCACTGTGCGCGGTGAAGCCGAATACGGCCTGAAAAGTCGGCCTTGCGGACGCGGTACCCTCCGCTACACGGCGGGGGCCCCGCCATCAGCTTGACCACCCTACGATGAAAAGCACCTATAGCGTGATAACGCTCTTACACGCAGTTACCTGTCACATTTTCCACAGGCGCACTGAACACCTGACAAGTTCTCAAGAGACTCTTGCTCTGCTCCATAATCAGGACGTTTTTCTCCAATATTTCGGGAGTTCAAAGCAGTTGTGCTATCTGCAAGAATCCTCGCCCGTCTTCTGAAATTGAATATTGGTGATACCAAGTTGGTTTGCAACTTCAACGATAACTGCGTAAGTATCAGGCCAGACGGTTTGTTCAGCTTTCGTCGCCGCGCCTGATTGGAGCAAGGCGTAGCAAACGGCGGCATATCGGGTCATGTTATCTATCGACAGCTTCGTTATAATACATTTGCCGTTACAATTATAACTAAGAATAAAGCTCACCAGACATCCTCCTTTATAAATGCGAACGCTGTTTTGAGAGCGACGTTAGAATAGGGTGAAGGGGGGTTTTATTATGTAATTCGTATTTTATTTCGGCTACCAAATTTGCTATATCTCGACTAGTATTGAGAGAATTGATATCAATTATTGCTATCAAAAGCTCAGTACAGTTGTCTACAAGTGAAATTATTTGAATGCTAAGCGCGGGAGATCCTGTGCCGGCCAGCGTGCATTTACATCGGATTGGCAAAAACGTGCATTCGATTAAATGGCGCATTTCTAAAATCGACAAGCCATAAAGCGGCATGTTGAAATTCCTTATATTTATAATTGCATGCAGATATATATAAAATTCATGCTTTTATTCTAGTTGATAGACCACCTAAATAAAAGTCTGACTAACCTGCTGTTTCTAGGGCAGAAACTCCTTTTACTGCCGATTGGCACTATAAAGCCATCATCCCGCTCGTCGGCATATTCCAAGATTTTTAGAATTAATAGCCCACCCCAGTCTCATATTTCTCAAGGCATATCGCCTTTGCAAAATTTTCGACACGAGGAGAAAATCATGGCTAATACTGGAAATTCGAATCCTGGTAATTTCGCAAACGATCCCGAAAAAGCCTCTGAAGCAGGTAAAAAAGGTGGCGAGCATAGGCACGGCAGCGGAGGAAATACATCAGGTTCTGGCGGAAACTTTGCCAATGATCCGGAAAAAGCGTCAGAAGCAGGCAAAAAAGGCGGCGAGCATAGCCACGGCGGCGAGAAAAACTCCTAACGCAACCGGGGGGAGCTAAGGCTCCCCTTTTAAGGAGGAAAACCAATGGCCTTCATATCTGCTACTTGGCGAATTTTTTGCTTAATTGTACTTCTGAGCGTTACGACATTTGCCCTAGCTGAGCATCCTGCTAGCTTTGTCTCATCGGCAACAACAAAAGGAATTGCTGAAATTGAGAACAGCAAGTTAGCCTTGGAGAAGAGCAATTCGTCCGACATAAAATTATTTGCTCGCCTAAGGATGGTCTGAAGTA
>NZ_JACARN010000105.1:0-763 GCF_013386605.1 Pseudomonas sp. IPO3749
ATTTATCACTTGGACACCGTCGAGCTGGCCCATGAAATAGGGCATCGCGTTTACGTTGTCGATGCTTATCGGCTTAGCCACTACCGCGAAAGTGTTGGCCAGCGTGCGAAAACCGACCCTTGTGATGCCCGCCTGCTGGCCCGTTACTTATCCAGTGAGCAAGCGAGACTGCGTCTCTGGAGCCCACCTCCGCACGCCTACAAGGTGTTGAAAAGCTTGCTGCATCGACGCGCAGAACTTATTCGCTGGCGTGTGAGCCTGACGCTGAGCTGGTCGAGCGAGCCGCTGTTGAAGGATGAGCTGGCCAAGCAGTTGAAGTCGTTCAAACAAGCCGAGCAGGCGATTCAAAAGCTATTGCACAAAGTCAGCAAAGAGGCCGGAATCGTCGAAAACATCAAGCGCTGCAAAGCCATTGAGGGCGTCGGCGATCTTACCGCTACCGGCTTGGCGACCGCGTTCATGCGGGGTGAATTCGCCAATGGTGATGCGTTCATTGCCTTTTTGGGAATGGACTTGAGGTCAAAAGACTCAGGGAAAAAGAACGGTACTCGTCGCTTGAGCAAAAAGGGCGATTCAGAGTTACGGCGCCTGGCTCACAATGCGGCAATGGCTGCTTGCCGGTCGGCTACCTGGAAACCATTTTATGAGTCGTACCTAGCGCGAGGCCCGGCAAAAACCCAGGCCCTGGTGATCCTCGCTCGCAAGCTGTGTCGAGTGGCATTCGCTCTGATGAAAAACCAGAGCGAATACCAGCCAGATTTAA
>NZ_JACARN010000106.1:0-10511 GCF_013386605.1 Pseudomonas sp. IPO3749
ACTTTGGGCTGGGCCGGCATTCCGGCTCTTTTCCAAAGTGACCCGCCGTAAGGGCGGAACCAATATCAGCCGTTACCCAAATAACGGATATGCCCAGCCCCCCCCAAACAAACCTATCCCGACAAAAACACTAGGACTTTGTACCTACGTAATATTTTGGCGTAAACTGCCGGCAAGCCTGTGAGGAGTTTCCATGACTGCCATAACCATTACCGACGCCGCCCACGATTACCTGGCTGACCTGCTGTCCAAGCAGAACACCCCAGGTATCGGCATCCGCGTCTTTATCACCCAGCCCGGCACCCAATACGCCGAGACTTGCATCGCCTACTGCAAGCCTGGGGAAGAGAAACCTGAAGACACCGCCCTGGGGCTGAAAAGCTTCACTGCCTACATCGATGCCTTCAGCGAAGCCTTCCTCGACGACGCCGTGGTCGACTACGCCACCGACCGTATGGGCGGCCAGTTGACCATCAAGGCGCCCAACGCCAAGGTGCCGAATGTCAACGCCGACAGCCCGGTGAACGAGCGCATCAACTACTACCTGCAGACCGAAATCAACCCAGGGCTGGCCAGCCACGGCGGCCAGGTCAGCCTGATCGACGTGGTTGATGACGGCATTGCGGTGTTGAAGTTCGGCGGCGGCTGCCAAGGCTGCGGCCAAGCGGACGTGACCCTGCGCGAAGGCATTGAGCGCACCTTGCTGGAGCGCATTCCAGAGCTCAAGGGCGTGCGTGACGTGACCGACCACACGCAGAAAGAAAACGCCTACTACTGAGTAAGGTGTTCGCTGCGAACAAAAAAACGGCGCCCCGTGAGCGCCGTTTTTTTATGCCCTGATTCAGGGGCGGTACAGATGGGCATGGCCTGCGCGGTACAGCGACGACGCACTGAAACTGTCACTCGCCAACACCCGGCCCACTACAATCAGTGCTGTGCGCCGAAAGCCCTTGGCCGACACCTTCTCGGCAATATCACTCAAGGTGCCCACCGCCCAATCCTGATCCGGCCAGGTCGCCCGGTGCACCACGGCAATCGGGCAGTCCGCGCCGTAATGCGGCAGCAGTTCAGCGACAATCTTCTCCAAGTGATTGACCCCCAGGTGAATCGCCATGGTGGTGCCATGCCGGGCCAGGCTGTCGAAATCCTCGCCGGCGGGCATGCGGGTCTTGTCGGCATAGCGGGTCAGGATCACGCTCTGGGCAATGTCCGGTAGGGTCAGCTCGGTTTCCAGCAAGGCGGCGCAGGCAGCCACGGCGGTGACGCCGGGAATGATCTGGAAGGGAATGCCCAGCTCCCGCAAGTGGCGGATCTGTTCGCCAATGGCGCCATACAGGCTCGGATCCCCAGAATGGACGCGCGCCACATCCTGGCCCTTCGCGTGGGCCGTCTTGATCAGATCGATGATCTGTTCCAGGTGCAATTCGGCACTGTTGACCACCGTTTGCGCCGAGTGGCCTTCCAATACCGCCGCCGGCACCAATGAGCCTGCATAGATGATCACCGGGCAGCTGCGGATCAGCCGTTGGCCTTTGACGGTGATCAGTTCCGGGTCGCCGGGGCCTGCGCCGATGAAGTAGACGGTCATGGTGATTCCTGTTGAAAAACGGGCGAGCATGAATGTTGCTCATGATCGAGGTCGGCAATTATCTGGGTTTTAGCCGGCGCACGCCAATGCAAAGGTGGCCTGGGTGCTTTTTTGGCGAGTGATCAACAGGCGGGCAGGGCTGCCGGTGAGCTGTTCAGCGAGGGCCAATGCGGCGCTTTCGGCTATGCCGTAACAGCCGGTATGGGCAAAGGCGATGTCGGATTTGTGGCTCAGGCGGTGTTCAAACTCCGCCAGTTGTTCAGCGCTGAAAAACTGCAGCGGCAGGTTCAGCTTCTGCGCCAGCGCCTGCAATCCGGGTTCATTCTGTTTGCGATCGAGACTGGCCAGCGCGGTAATGCGCTGGCGCTCGATCCCGCCCTCGGCGAGGGCAGAATCGAACAACGCCAACAAGGTGTGAAGATCACAACCCCGCTGGCAACCCAGGCCAACCACCAAAGTCATGCCGAGTATTGGTCGTCACGGTTGCGGCGGAACAGCCACGCGCTGATCAGGCCCAAGGCCAGCCAGAAGGCGACGTTGGTCAACTGCGAAGCAATCTTGAACTGCGCTTCCAGGGCTTCTGGAGCGAGCATCGAATGCACTTCCGGTTGCGGCGCGCCGATCACATGCGGTACCGCCAGGATCGCCACGCCCAGCACTTTCAGCAGCCAGTTGCGACCAAACACGATCAAAGCGATGCCGGCAGCAGTAGACGCCGCAGTGCCGATCCACCAGGTCTGGCGCAGCGCCAGGTCGGCGGCGGCCGTGCCCGGCAGCTCAGGCGGCAGGCCCAGCGTCGGTGCCAGCACGAAGGTTGCGTAGCCGGCCAAGCCCCACAGCAAGCCTTGGGCGGTGCGGGTTGGCGCACGCAGCGTGTAGAGACCGGCCAGCATCAGCGCAAAACCGACCGCGACCACCAGGTTGCCGCCCGTGGTGGACAGCACGCGCTGCCAGCCGTCTTCCGGCTCCCAGGCTTCGGCGTCGTGGGTGTGGGCGGCTGCGCCTTCGGCGTGTTCGTGGGCCATTTCGGTGGCGGCCGGGGCTTTTTCGAAGGTTTCCGCCTGCAGAATCAGAGGGGCGACCCAGAAGCTTTGCAGCAGGGTCAGCAGCAGGGCGGCCAGCAAGCCGGTGAAACCTGCGGTTTGCGCGATACGCTTGATCATGTCGGCAGGTCTCAGTGGCACGGGAACGCGGCGCTGTGGCGGGTATCGTGGGCCGCGTTGTGCACGGCCTCGATGTGCGAGAAACCGGCGAAATACACCAGGCACGCGCCGAGGATCGACGCGCCGATGGCGGCGGTCAGGCGTTGGCTCAGGGTCGAGGTGCTGCTGGCGGAGTGCGAGGTGCTGCTGATGATCGACATGGCGCGTCCCTTTCAGGTGTCAGGGTGAAACGAGCGCATGAAAACCCCGCGAGCCGGGCACGCAGGGTTTGAACAGCGCCCGCCCACCGCGGGTTTGTTATCTGATTTTTTCGGGCCGGTCTCCGGGCTTGCGAGGGGCATTACGCCAATTAAGCATCGCCTTCCCATGCCGTAGGCACAGTGGATCTGACGCTTCGCTCGCTTACCGTTGCGGGGGCAGCACCGGACTGGTCATATCGCTATGACGCACCGGTTTCCCGTTTCACCCTGTGAAGGGCACCCGAAACAAGATGTGTAGGAGAGCATGGGGGTGGGAGGGGAGTCAATTGGGTTGTGCTTTTGGGTGGGGGCGTATCCGTTACCGCAGAAACGGATATGTACCCAACCCCATCATTGACCATCCCCCAAGCACTGCGTAGCCTTGCACCCTCGAGGTTCTTCGGCCCCAGGCCGAAGCTAAGAAGGGAACGCGGTCCAAGCCGCGGCTGCCCCCGCAACTGTAAAGGGTTCAGCTGACTGCCACGCCACTGCCGACAAGGCGGGAAGGCGCAGCCAGCGCCGGTCGCAAGACCCGCACGCCCCAAGCCAGGAGACCTGCCTCGCAACCGATTTTCTACTTCAACCGGGCGGGGTGATCCGGTGACGAAATCCGCTGCTGCGCACCGTCGCAGGGCCTATCGTCACGTATGCCCGCCCCCAAGGGCATCCGATGAAAACACTGGCCAAACTCCCCGTCACCATCGTCACCGGCTTCCTCGGCTCGGGCAAGACCACCTTGCTGCGCCACATGCTCGACAACGCCCAGGGCCGCCGCATTGCGGTGATCGTCAACGAATTCGGCGAACTGGGCATCGACGGTGAAATCCTCAAGCAATGTTCCATCGGCTGCACTGAGGAAGAAGCCAACGGCCGCGTCTACGAGCTGGCCAACGGCTGCCTGTGCTGCACCGTGCAGGAAGAGTTCTTCCCAGTGATGCGCGAATTGGTGGCCCGTCGCGGTGACCTCGACCATATCCTCATCGAAACCTCCGGCCTGGCCCTGCCAAAACCGCTGGTTCAAGCCTTCCAGTGGCCGGAAATCCGCAGCGCCTGCACCGTGGATGCGGTAATTACCGTGGTCGATAGCCCCGCCGTGGCCGCCGGCACCTTCGCTGCGTTCCCGGACCAAGTGGATGCCCAGCGCAAGCTCGACCCGAACCTGGACCACGAATCGCCCCTGCACGAGCTGTTCGCCGACCAACTGGCCAGCGCCGACCTCGTTATCCTGAACAAATCCGACCTGATCAGCCCTGAAGACCTGGCCCGTGTGCGCCTGGAAGTCGCGGAAGAGCTGCCACCAGCCGTCAAGATCATCGAAGCCAGCAGCGGTCGCCTGCCCCTGGACGTGCTGATCGGCCTGGGTGCTGGCTCCGAAGAACACATCGACGGTCGCCACAGCCATCACGATCATCATCATGAAGGTGAAGACGATCACGATCATGATGCCTTCGACTCGATCTCCATCGACCTGCCGCAAGCCGATGAAGCGCTGCTGCTCGACGCCCTGACCCAGTTGGTGGTGCAACACGGCATCCTGCGCGTCAAAGGTTTCGCCGCGATTCCGAACAAGCCGATGCGCCTGCTGATCCAGGGCGTGGGCACGCGTTTCGACAAGCACTTCGACCGTGCCTGGAGCGCTGACGAAGCGCGCATCACGCGTCTGGTGCTGATCGGTCAGGACCTCGACGCCGCTGGCCTCGAAGCGCAACTGCGCGCTGCCCTCAGCGTTTAACCCATGCACCTGCTCAGGACCCAGCCCGGTGGTTTCGTCTCGGACGACAATATCGCCGACCTCGGACAGACCCCCGCTGACCTGGTGATCCTGTGCAGCGGCGATTCCAGCCTGGCGCTGCTGGCCGAAGCGGCCCAGCAGTTGCCGGACGATTACCCCAGCTTTCGCCTGGCCAACCCGATGCAGGTGCAGAACCATGCCTCGGTCGACCTGTATGTCGATGAGGTGTTGCGTCACGCCAAGGTCATCCTGATTTCGCTGCATGGCGGCATTGGCTACTGGCGTTACGGCATCGAGCGGTTGGTGGAACTGGCGGAGCGCGGTGTGCAGCTGATCCTGGTGCCAGGGGATGATCGCCCGGACCCGGAACTCAGCGGACTCAGCACCGTCGGCGCCGAAGCGCGTGATCGCCTCTGGCACTTTCTGCGCCAGGGCGGCCTGGGCAATGCCCTGGATTTTTATCGCTGTCTGGCCAGCACCTATCTGGGCCGTGATTACGCCTGGGCCGAGCCGCAAACCCTGCCGCGCACGGCGATTTATCATCCGCGCCACGCCAACGCCCGGCTGAATCATTGGCAGGCCGACTGGACTGCCGAGTGGCCGGTGGCGGCGGTGCTGTTCTACCGCTCTCATTTGCAGGCGGCGAATACCGGGTTTATCGATGTGTTCTGCCAGCGTTTGCAGGCTGCGGGCCTCAACCCGTTGCCGATGGCGGTGGCGAGTTTGAAAGAACCCGGCTGCCTGGCGGTGGTCGAGGACCTGCTGGACGAGGTGGGCGCGGCGGTGATTCTCAATACCACCGGTTTCGCCCAATCCAGCCCGGAAGCGCCACATCTGCGCCCGTTTCGCCGCAATATCCCGGTGATCCAGGCCATTTGTGCCCAGGACAACCAGCCCGGCTGGGAAGCCAGCGAGCAAGGCCTCGGCCCCCGCGACCTGGCGATGCACATCGCCTTGCCGGAGTTGGACGGGCGCATCATCAGCCGGCCGATCAGCTTCAAGGATTTGGCCTGGCGCAGCGAGCGCAGCCAGTCGGATGTGGTGTGCTACCGCGCCGCACCGGAGCGCATGGATTTTGTCGCTGAATTGGCGCGACGCTGGGTCGAACTGGCGCGGGTGCCGAATGCCGACAAACGCATCGCGCTGATCCTCGCCAACTACCCGACCCGCGATGGGCGTATCGGCAATGGTGTCGGCCTGGATACGCCGGCAGCGGCGCTGAATATCCTGCGCGCCTTGCACGCCGAGGGTTATCCGGTGCCGGATGCGCTGCCGGAAAGCGGCACTGCGCTGATCCACGATTTGCTCGGCGGTGTCACCAACGACCTCGACAGCCTCGATCTGCGGCCCTGCCATCAAAGCCTCGGCCTGGATGACTACGAGGCGATGTTCAGTCGCTTGCCCGAGGCCAATCGCCAGGCCGTGCTGGAGCGCTGGGGCACGCCCCATAACGATCCGATGTTCCGCGATGGCCGCATGATGATCGCCGGCCTGCGCCTGGGCCTGACCTTTGTCGGTATCCAACCGGCGCGCGGTTATCAGGTGGACGCCAGCGCGGTTTACCATGATCCGGACCTGGTGCCGCCCCACGGCTACCTGGCGTTTTATTTCTGGCTGCGTCACACCTATGGCGCCCATGGCGTGATTCATGTGGGCAAGCACGGCAACCTTGAATGGTTGCCGGGCAAGGGCGTCGGCCTGTCGGAAAACTGCTGGCCTGATGCGCTGCTGGGGCCGTTGCCGAATATCTACCCCTTTATCGTCAACGATCCGGGCGAGGGCGCTCAGGCCAAGCGCCGCACCCAGGCGGTGATCATCGATCACCTGATGCCGCCGCTGACCCGTGCCGAAACCTACGGCCCGTTGCGTAACCTTGAGCTGTTGGCCGACGAATATTACGAAGCGCAACTGCTCGATCCGCGACGCGCCCTGGAGTTGCAGAAAGACATCCTCAAGCTGGTGCGCGAAACCCGCATCGACCAGGAACTTGAGCTGGGGAGCGACGCCGACGCTGCCGTGTGGCTGCCGCGCCTGGACACTTACCTATGCGACTTGAAAGAGTCGCAGATCCGCGATGGCTTGCACATTTTTGGCGAATCGCCGGCAGGTCGTCTGCGCATCGACACCTTGCTGGCCTTGCTGCGCATCCCGCGTGGCGATGGCCGTGGCCCGCAATCAAGCCTGCTGCGCGTGCTGGCCAAAGCCTTTGAGTTGGGCTTTGATCCGCTGGACTGTGCTTTGGCCGAGCCCTGGACTGGGCGTCGACCGCTGGTGTTGCAGAAGATCGATCCGCAGTTGTGGCGCACCGCTGGCGATACCCGCGAACGCCTGGAGCTTTATGCGGCACGATTGATCGAGCAAGCATTGGAAGGGCCGATTGAGCAGTTGGAAGAACCCGGCTGGGAAGAGGTGAAGGCGGTTATTGAAAGCCTGCGCATGGTGGTTGCGCCGCGCCTGGATGCCTGTGGTCCGGCGGAAATGCGCGGATTGCTGGATGCCCTTAGCGGCCGTTTTGTGCCGGCAGGCCCGAGTGGCGCACCGAGTCGCGGGCGTTTGGACGTACTGCCAACGGGGCGCAACTTTTTCACCGTCGACGTGCGCAACCTGCCGACCACCACGGCCTGGCGCATCGGCTTCCAGTCCGCCAACCTGATTCTTGAGCGGCATTTGCAGGACCACGGCGACCACCTGCGCCAGCTCGGCCTGTCGGTATGGGGCACCGCCACTATGCGCACCGGCGGCGACGATATCGCCCAGGCCATGGCCCTGATGGGCGTGCGCCCGGTGTGGGCGACCGGCAGTCAGCGGGTGGATGATTTTGAGATCCTGCCGATCAGTCTGTTGGACCGCCCGCGCGTTGACGTGACCTTGCGGGTGTCGGGCTTTTTCCGCGATGCGTTCGCCAACCTGATCCGCCTGTTCGACGCCGCGGTGCAAGCCGTGGCGGCGCTGGATGAGCCGGATGATATGAACCCGCTGGCGGCCAAGGTGCGCAGTGAGCGTGAGGCGCTGCTCCAGTCTGGCCTGGACGCAGAAGCGGCGGCGAAACAGGCCGGTTGGCGCATCTTCGGCGCCAAGCCCGGTGCCTACGGCGCGGGCGTGCAGGGCGCGGTGGACGGTCGCCTGTGGCAAAGCCGTGAAGACCTGGCCGAGGTTTACCTGAACTGGGGCGGCTATGCCTATGGCGGTTCCGACGAAGGCACCGCCGCCCGCGCGCAATTTGCCCAGCGTTTGAGCCAGGTGCAGGCGGTGTTGCAGAACCAGGACAACCGCGAGCACGACTTGCTCGACTCCAACGATTACTACCAATTCCAGGGCGGCATGCTCGCTGCCGTGGAAACGCTCAGTGGCGACAAGGCTGCCAGCTATCATGGCGACCACAGCCAGCCCGACCTGCCGAAGATCCGCACCCTGAAGGAAGAGCTGAACCGGGTGATCCGTTCCCGCGCCGCCAACCCCAAGTGGATCGAAGGCGTGAAGCGCCATGGCTATAAAGGCGCTTTCGAGATGGCGGCGACCGTGGACAACCTGTTCGCCTTCGACGCCACCACGGCGCTGATTGACGATCACCAATACGCCTTGTTGGCCGACGCTTATTTGCTCGACCCCGACACCCGCGCCTTTGTGCAGCAACACAATCCTGATGCACTGCGGGATATGACCGAGCGCATGCTCGAAGCGCAACAGCGTGGCATGTGGCATGAGCCGGGGGCGTACCGCGAAGCGTTGGAAAACCTGTTGCTCGATATAGAAGAAGACAGCTGATGACTGATATTCCCCATTTCCCGCTGTCCGCCGTAGTCGGCGCCGATGACCTGAAACTGGCGCTGTGCCTGACCGCCATCGACCCGAAGATCGGCGGTGTGCTGATCGAAGGCCCGCGCGGCATGGCCAAGTCGACTTTGGCGCGTGGTTTGGCGGACCTGCTGGCCAGCGGTCAGTTCGTGACCTTGCCCCTGGGCGCGACTGAAGAGCGCCTTGTCGGCACGCTGGACCTGGATGCTGCATTGGGCGAAGGCCGTGCGCAGTTTTCTCCCGGCGTATTGGCGAAGGCGGATGGCGGCGTGTTGTACGTCGATGAAGTCAACCTGCTGCCCGATCACCTGGTGGACCTGCTGCTGGACGTGGCCGCCAGCGGCACCAACCTGATCGAGCGCGACGGCATTTCCCATCGCCATTCGGCGCGCTTTGTATTGATCGGCACCATGAACCCGGAGGAGGGCGAGTTGCGCCCGCAACTGCTTGACCGTTTCGGTTTCAACGTGGCGTTGAGCGGGCAGACCTTGCCGACCGAGCGCGGGCAGATCATCCGTCGCCGCCTGGATTTCGACAGCGACCCGGCGGCGTTCTGCGCGCAATGGGAAACATCGCAGTCAGCCTTGCGCGAACGCTGCACCCACGCGCGCGCGCGGCTCGACACGATTGCGCTGGATGATGAGGCGCTGGCTCAGATCACCGAGCGGTGTTTTGCCGCGGGCGTCGATGGTTTGCGTGCGGACCTTGTCTGGTTGAGGGGTGCCAGGGCCCATGCTGCTTGGCGGGGCGCCAGCGCGATCGCCGACGAAGATATCGACGCGGTTGCCGAGTTTGCCTTGCGCCACCGCCGTCAGGAGCAGGCGCCGCCGGCCAGTCCTCCGAACGAAGGGCAGTCGCCCAAACCCTCCGACACTTCGCCCGGCCAAGGCCAATGGGGCGACATGCCCGCTCAGGCCCTGCCCACGGGGGCGCGCCGGGAAGTCCCCACCTGGCCAAAAAAGCCCTAGGCATTCGCCCCCGACCTGACGTGGGGGCGGATGCCCGCCCCAAGGCCGGGCGACTGGACAGCGGCAGGCACGGCAAGGCGCGCAGCGCGAAACAAGGCTCGATCAATTGGCCGGGCACCCTGCTCGGTGGTCGGCCCCAATCCCGTGAAGACTTGCTGTTTCACCTGCGCAGCCGTTCGGCTCCTGAGCTGTGGCTGGTGATTGTGGATGCCTCGGCGTCCACCCGACGGCGCAGCGCGCTCACCGATGCCAAGGGTTTGTTGGCGCAACTGTTTGATGATGCTTACCGCCAACGGGCGCGGATGGCGTTGTTGACTGCCAGCGGGCACTCGCCCAAATGGCAGGTCCAGGGATTGAAGGCGGCGAAGGGCTTGGCGGGTTGGCTGGATCAGTTGGGCGCGGGCGGCGGTACGCCGTTGCTTGCGGCGTTGACCGAGGCCGGGGCGTGGCTGGCGCAGCGGCGCAAGCGGTATCCGGCTGAACAACAGCGGTTGCTGGTGATTACGGATGGGCGACTCAAGAATATCGACGGGTTGCCGTTGCTGGCGTGTCTTGGTGTGCTGGTGGATATCGAGCGTGGGCCGATCAGGATGGCACGGTCCCGGGCGCTGGCAGCCGGGCTGCAGTTGGATTATCGGCATATCGATGGTTTGTAGCGGCCAAAAGCGAGAACGGGAAGCGTCCTCCTTGTAAAGTCGAATCTTCCGACATTATTCGCTGATAACAAATCTTTACTCTCTGAGCTCTTTCGCGCTCAGGAGTAAAAGGAATGGCTTCCAGCGTTTTCTTCGACCACAGCCGGCACACCCTAAAGGTGCGCGATGTCGAGCCCCGCCTTGACGTGCTCGCCTTCGAGGGCCAGGAACACCTGAGCCAACCGTTCCACTACCGTGTGGAATTCACCAGCAGCGAACGTGACCTGGCCGCCGAAAGCCTGCTCGGCCAGGACGCCAGCTTCAGCCTGCACGCCGCGCCGCAAAGGCTGCCGGTTGTGGGTATCAGCGCACCAGAGGTCAAGCCACTGCG
>NZ_JACARN010000107.1:0-12704 GCF_013386605.1 Pseudomonas sp. IPO3749
TGGACTGCGTAGCAGTCCCAGTCTTTCAAAAAAGCCGGGGCCGCTTCGCGACCCAGCGGGAGCAAGCTCCCTCGCCACACTAGTTTTTCAGGCTTAAAGGTGTGGCACGCGACCGGAAACAAAATGCCCGACATCATTGAACCCCGGCGTGGACGAATGCCCCGGCGTCACCAGCGAATCAATAAACGCCTCATCTTCGGCGCTGATCTTCACCTCCAGCGCGCCGATATAAGCGTCCCACTGCGCCTCGGTACGTGGCCCGACAATCGCAGAACTGACCGCCGAGTTGTTCAATACCCAGGCAATCGCAAACTCGACAATCCCGACGCCGCGACCTTGGGTGTACTGCTGGATCTGCTGGGCGATGCGCAGCGACTCCACACGCCATTCGGTTTCCAGGATGCGTTTGTCCTGGCGCGCCGCGCGGCTGCCGGCTTCGGGGGTAACGTCCGGGGCGTATTTACCGCTGAGCACACCGCGGGCCAGTGGGCTGTAAGGCACCACGCCCAGGCCGTAGGCCGCTGCCGCGGTAATCTGCTCCACTTCGGCCTGGCGGTTGACGATGTTGTAAAGCGGTTGGCTGATCACCGGCTTGTCGACGCCCAGGCGCTCCGCCACACGAATCACCTCGGCAATACGCCAGCCACGATAGTTGGACAGGCCCCAATAACGGATCTTGCCCTGGCGGATCAGGTCGCCAATCGCCGACACCGTCACTTCCAGCGGCGTGTTGTGGTCTTCGCGGTGCAGGTAGTAAATGTCCAGGTAGTCGGTATCGAGGCGTGTCAGGCTGGCTTCCAGCGCATTGAAAATACGCTTGCGGCTCAAGCCGCTGCGGTTGGGCAAGCCGTCCGCCGGGCCGATGCCGACCTTGGATGCCACCACCCAATCCTGGCGATTGCGCACAATGGCTTCGCCGACGATTTCCTCGGAACGCCCACCGGTGTAGACGTCCGCCGTGTCGATAAAATTGATGCCCTGGTCCCAGGCCTTGTCGATGATGCGCAGCGAGTCCTCGGTGTTGGTCTGTTCGCCAAACATCATGGTGCCCAGGGTCAAGGCGCTGACCTTCAACCCGGACTGGCCCAATGTGCGGTAAATCATGGATAACTCCTCAAGGCGGGAAATGTACCCCTGCAATACCAGACTCAGCCGCTCTGGGACAAGCCCCGCGCGCGTTTCTTCATGAACCCAGCAACGCCTGGCAACGTGCCTGTAGAAATCGATGCAGCACCTTCACCCGTTCCGACACCTGCAGGCGGTGAGGGCACATCAGGTTGAACGGGGCAGGCTCGCCTTGCCAATCCTCAAACAGCGGCACCAGGCGACCGGCCGCGATATCGCCGATCACGTCGAGCCTGGCCTTGTAGGCGATACCATGCCCGCCAAGCGCCCAACGGCGGACGATTTCTCCGTCGTTGCTGAGGAAATCACCTGAGACTTCCACCTCCTGTAGCTGATCAACCTGGCGAAACCGCCACGTCTTGCTCACCTGGCCCTGGCGCATGTACCGCAGCGTACTGTGCGCGGACAATTCCATGGGCTCGCGCGGTGTGCCGTGGCGTGCCAGGTAAGCGGGGCTGGCGCAGGCGACGCGGTGGTGATCAGGGGCAATCGGCAACGCTACCAGGCTGGAGTCCTGGGGCACGCCAAAGCGCAGGGCGATGTCCACGGTTTCGCGGAACAGGTCGGCATTGCTGTCGTTGAGCATCAATTGCAGGCGGATGTTCGGGTGCTCGGCCTTGAATTCATCCAGCCAGCCCAGCACCACATTGCGCCCGAAATCCGACGGAGCGGCCAGTTGCAGCAACCCACTCAAGCCCTGGCTTTGCTGCTTGAGTGCTTGTTCGCCTTCAGACAACGCCGCCAGTGCCACGCGCACGCTGTCGAGGTAACGCCGGCCTTCCTCGGTCAGGCGCATGCTGCGCGTGGAGCGTGCGAGCAAGCGGATACCCAGGCGGGTTTCCAGGCGTTTGAGGGCGATGCTCGCTGCCGCCGGGGTCAAGCCCAGGCCACGGGCGGCGGCGGACAGGCTGCCGGTGTCGGCGGTGCGCACGAAGACTTCAAGGTCGAGGATCGAACTCATTTGTAAAAATCCTTTAAAGATCTTGTCGTTTTACCGGGATTTTTCGCGGATTGCCAAGCTGGGAAGATAAACACTCACTTTCTCAGGAATCTCTCCCATGACTTCTTCCCTCAACGGTAAAACCGTCATCGTGATCGGCGGCAGCAGCGGCATCGGTGCCGCCGTGGCCAAGGCTGCCGCCGCGCGGGGTGCGCAGGTGGTAATGGCCGGGCGGCGGCTAGTGAGTGGCGTCGAAAACGGCCTGCGCAGCGAACCGGTTGACGTCACTGATGCAGCTTCCCTGCAACGCCTTTACGAAACGGTGGGGCGCTTTGATCACTTGGTCTACACCTCGGGGCCGAGCGTGCGCGCCAAGACCTTGATCGAAACCGACCTGAGCGAAGCCCAGGAGAACTTCAACGTAAAACTGTGGGGCTCATTGCGGGCGATCCAGTTGGCGCTGCCATTTTTGAGCGAGCACGGCAGCATCAGCCTGACCTCCGGGCAACTGGGGCGCAAATCCGTGCCGGGGCAATTCATCAAGACCGGTATCAACGCTGCGACCGAAGCGCTGGTCAAGCAATTGGCCAAGGAACTGGCGCCACGCCGGGTCAATGCGATCAGTCCGGGGGTGATTGATACGCCGGCCTATGCCGGGCTTGCAGACGATCAGCGCTTGGCAATGTTCGCCAAGGCCGGTAGTGCGCTGCCGGTGGGGCGAGTGGGGCAGGCGGAGGAGGTCGCAGCGGGGTATGTACTGGCCATGGAAAATGGCTTTATGACCGGCGCCGTCATTGATATCGACGGCGGCGGTCTGCTCTGATAGCTGGAGCGTTTTAAGCCTTCAGGGTGCGCGTCATTCTTAGCGCCAACACACTACCGGCGACGATCACCGCCGCCAGCAGGTACAACGCCACATCCGTGGACCCGGTGGCATCCTTCACAAAGCCGACGATGTACGGGCTGAGGAAGCCGGCCATCTGGCCCATGGAGTTGATCAACGCCAGGCCACCTGCCGCCGCGCCCGCACTGAGCATGGCAGTAGGCACCGGCCAGAACATCGGCAGGCCGGTGAGCGCGCCCATGGTGGCGATGGTCAGGCCGAGGATTGCAATAGCGGGTGTGGTCGCGAAGTTCACTGCGATCACCAGGCCGACAGCACCCATCAGCATCGGTACCACCAAGTGCCAGCGACGCTCCTTGCGCAAGTCGGCGGAGCGGCCCACCAGCAACATGAAGACTGCCGCCAGCAGGTAAGGGATCGCACTCAGCCAGCCGATCACCAGGTTGTCGCTGAATCCCAGGTTCTTGATGATCGACGGCAGCCAGAAGTTGATGGCGTACACGCCGCTCTGGATGCAGAAGTAGATCAGGCCGAACGCCCAGATGGCAGGGTTCTTGAACACCTCAGCGAGGGAGTCGGTGGTGGTCTTCGGCTTGTTCGCCAGGTCGGTCGCCTGATCGGCTTCCAGTACTGCGCGTTCGTGGGGCTTGAGCCACTTGGCGTTGGCAAAGCTGTCGCTGAGCAGGAAGTAGGCGAGGGCGCCCAGCACGACGGTCGGAATACCTTGCAGCAGGAACATCCACTGCCAGCCCGCGAGGCCGCCTTGGCCGGCGGCGAAGTGGTTGAGGATCCAGCCGGAGAACGGGCTGCCGAGCAACCCGGAAACCGGGATCGCTGACATGAACAGCGCCATGATCCGCCCACGGCGGAAGGTCGGGAACCACTGCGAGAGGTACAGCACCACGCCGGGGAAGAAGCCCGCTTCGGCGGCACCGGTAAACAGGCGCAAGGTGTAGAAATGTGTCGGCGTGGTGACGAACAGCAGGCAGGTGGACAGCGTGCCCCAGACGATCATCATCAACGCAATCCAGCGCCGTGGACCGAACTTGGTCAACGCCAGGTTGCTCGGTACGCCACACAGCACGTAGCCGATGAAGAAGATCCCGGCACCGAGGCCGTATACGGTTTCGCTGAATTTCAACGCATCGAGCATCTGCAACTTGGCAAAGCCAACGTTTACCCGGTCGAGGTAATTGAACAGATAGCAGATGAAAATGAAGGGGATCAGGCGCAGGGTAATGCGCTTGTAGATGGCGTTTTTATCGTCATCGGTGGCCAGTGGGGTCGTGGCGCTCTGTGACATGGCAGTCTCTCTTTATTATGATTTTTCGCGATGCGAGGGTAACGTTGATCGCCCACTGAGTCTCGGCCACCTGGCAGGCTGCTGTCTTTGTGCTTGCGCACAGGGAACCCGGCTTTGCGCTGTGCCTATGAACAACCCATCGCTTTCAAGGAATTTAGCCCCATGTTCGAGCTGGATCATGACCTGGCGCAGGATATCGTCGATCGGACCATGGCGATCCTGCCCTATAACGTCAACGTCATGGACAGCCAAGGCCTGATTCTCGGCAGCGGCGAGCCCGAGCGCATCAACACCCGCCATGAAGGCGCACAACTGGTGCTCGCCAATGGTCGCGTAGTGGAAATCGACGGCCAGACTGCCAAGCACCTCAAGGGGGTGCAACCGGGCATCAACCTGCCGTTGCTGCACGACGGGCGCCTGATCGGCGTGCTTGGCATCACCGGCGAGCCCGAGGGCCTGCGTACTTACGCTGAACTGGTGCGCATGACCGCCGAGATGCTGGTCAGCCATCGCCACCAGCAGGCCGAGCAACAATGGCGGCGCCAGCGTTGTGATGATCTGCTGGCCTTGCTGCTGGCCGAAACCGGCGATTCGCCGCGCCTGGTGGACGAAGCCCAGCAATTGGGGCTCAAGCCGCAACTGGCACGCACGCCCTACCTGTTTGAGTTGGGCGCAGGGCAATCGGCGGAAGCCCTGAGTGCCTGGTTGACTTCGCGTTATCCGGACAGCTGGTGTGTCAGCTCGGCGCAATACTCGTTGCTGTGGTGCCGGCCAGCGGCAGTGCCGGTCGACAACCCGCGCTTGCTGGAAAAACTCGAAGGCCTCGGTTGGAACATCCTGCGCGTCGCCGTGGGCGGGCAAGCGGATGGTCTGGCCGGGCTGCGCCGTTGCTATCGACGCGTGGGTGATCTGCTCGCCTATGGCCGTGATGTGCTGCCGCAGTCGCGGCTGCTGACCCTCAATCGCTATCGCTTGCCCGTGATGCTCTGGCGCCATCGCAATGACGATGCGCTCGACGAACTGCTCAACCCCCTGCGCAAAGTGCTGGCCAAGGACAGCAATGGTCAGCTGCAAGCCACATTGCGCAGTTGGTGTGAACACGACGGGCAAAGCCAGGCCTGTGCCGATGCCCTGGGTATTCACCGCAACAGCCTGCGTTACCGCATGGAACGGATTGCCGAACTCAGTGGCGTCGACCCCTTGACCCTGGACGGCATGCTCGCGCTCTACCTGGGCGTACAGCTGCTGCCCCAGCCTTTGTCGGAATGAACAACAAAGCGCCGCGGTACTTGTGCATCGGACCGGCGTCATCGGCCGTGGCAACTGGCAGCATGGGCGTTATAAAAACCGGAGAAAGCCCATGAAAATCATCATCGCCCCCGACTCGTTCAAGGACAGCCTGAGTGCCGAAGGCGTCGCCCAGGCCATTGCTGCCGGGTTGGCCCAGGTCTGGCCGGATGCGCAATTGATCCAGTGCCCGATGGCGGACGGCGGTGAGGGCACAGTGGATTCGGTGCTGGCCGCCTCTAATGGCGAGTTGCGTCACCACAGCGTACGCGGCCCGTTGGGTGTCGCAGTTGAAGCGCACTGGGGCTGGTTGGCCGACAGCCACACCGCAATCATCGAAATGGCTGAAGCCAGCGGCTTGCAACTGGTTCCGGCCGGCCAGCGCGACGCGTGCAAAACCACCACCTATGGCACCGGCGAACTGATCCGCGCCGCCCTGGATGCGGGCGCCCGGCGCATCATCCTGGCGATTGGCGGCAGTGCTACCAACGATGGCGGCGCAGGGGCGATGCAGGCGCTCGGCGTGCAACTGTTCGATGCCGAACACCAAGCACTGCCACCCGGTGGCCTGGCCTTGGCCCGCCTGGCGCAGATCAACCTTGAAAACCTCGACCCACGCCTGGCCCAGGTGCGCTTTGAAATCGCCGCCGACGTGAACAACCCGCTGTGCGGCCCCCACGGCGCCTCAGCGATTTTTGGCCCGCAAAAAGGCGCGAGCCCCGAGCAAGTCCAACAACTGGACGCTGCACTCGGCCACTTCGCCGACCACTGCGCCAAGGTCCTGCCCAACGATGTACGCGACGAACCTGGCAGCGGCGCTGCAGGTGGCCTGGGTTTCGCCGCCAAGGCCTTCCTGGGCGCGCAGTTCCGCGCGGGTGTCGAGGTGGTGGCCGAGCTGGTCGGCCTGGCCGAAGCCGTACGTGGCGCCGACCTGGTGATCACCGGCGAAGGCCGCTTCGACGCCCAGACCTTGCGCGGCAAAACCCCGTTTGGCGTGGCACGCATTGGCCAACAACACAACGTACCGGTGATCGTGATTGCCGGCACCTTGGGCGATGGCTACGAACAGATGTACGCCCACGGCGTGGACGCCGCCTTCGCCTTGCCTTGCGGCCCGATGAGCCTGGAACAGGCATGCAACGAGGCACCGCGTTTATTGCAGGAGCGGGCGGCGGATATTGCGCGGGTGTGGCGCGTGGCAACACGGCGCTGACGTAAAACCCCAGGCATGGGACAATCCGCGCCTTTTTCGACACGGAGAGTCCCTATGCTGCGCCCCGCACTCCTGGCTCTGTCTCTGGCAGGCGCCACCGCCCCAGCCTTCGCTCAACCCCCTACCGAATCGGTCCCGCTGCTGCGGGAGATCAAGCAGTGGGTCATCGGTTGCGACAACCTGCGTAATTGCCACGCCCTCAGCGCGCCCAGCGGCGTCAATGAAGAGGATTACAGCTCGCTGACCCTGCACCTCTGGCACCAGGCCGGTCCTCAAGGGTATCTGCGTTTGCGTTTTGATCATCGAGGCGAGGAGGTGGACCTGTCTGATTTGCTGCTGGATGGCAAGCCGCTGGGCCTGGAACTGACGCAGGACTTGCACGTCGAGCTGGATGACCAGGGCGGCGACCCCGAGGTGCAGTCCTTCGGGGTGATCGAGGACGCGGCCGCGCGGCGTTGGTTGCAGCGTTTGCGCAATGGCCAGCGCCTGCAGTTGCCGGGCGACGAGGCGGCCCATGTGTCGCTCAGCGGCCTGAGTGCTTCGTTGCTGCTGATGGATGCCGTGCAGGGCCGCGTGGACAACGTGACGGCACTCGCCCGACCTGGCAAGGGTGCCGCCAGCGAAGTTGCGCCACGTGTGCCAGCGCCGGTGCTGCGCAAGTTTGCAGTAGCGCCGCCGCTGACTGCCCAGGAGCAGGCGGGCCTAGTGGCTGCTGCCTTGCAGGCCGTGAAGCCTGAGGAAGGTGAGCCCGAGGCAAAAGTTGGCGCGCTGACGGCGCAACAGGCCATGACGGTGACGCGTTATGACTGTGCGGCCTATAACTGCGAGTTCGACGTCAGCAGCCGTGAGCGCCAGGCGCCTTACAAGGAAACGCCAATGGACCTGCAGCCGCTGCCCCTGGAAGACGCCGCGCTGCAAGGCTCGGTCGGGTATGACGAAGCGTCCGGGACCCTGAGTTATTTCTACAAGCAGCGTGGGATCGGTGATTGCGGCGGCGGGGCTTCCTGGGTGTTCGATGGCAAGCGTTTCCAGCTCAGCGAGTTCCACAGAATGCCGCGTTGCACCGGGGTCGGCTACGGTGATTGGCCTGCGTTGTGGACGACCATGCCAGCACCCTAGCCATCGGGCCCACAGCGCCTCTACACTGGCCGGCCACTTGTCTTTCAAAGGATGAAACACAATGCATACACCTGAACCCCACATCGTGATCCAGCGCTTCACTGAGGCCCACCTCGAGGGCGTCGCCGCGCTCTATAACGAACCGGCCGTGTGCCGTCAGGTGCTGCAAATGCCTTTCCAGTCGGTCGAGGCGTGGCGTAACAAGCTGGTACAGGACAACGAACGGCGCCTGCAACTGGTGGCCGTGCACGGTGGTGAAGTGATCGGCCAGCTTGGCCTGGAACAGTACCTGCGGGTCCGCCAGGCCCATGTCGGTTCATTCGGCATGGGCGTGGCCACGGCGTGGCAGGGCAAAGGGGTTGGCTCGCGCCTTCTGACGGCTGCGCTGGACGTGGCCGACAACTGGATGAACCTGCGCCGGGTGGAACTCACGGTGTACGCCGACAACGAAGCGGCACAGAGGCTGTACCGCAAGTTCGGCTTTGAGGTCGAAGGCGTATTGCGTGATTACGCCCTGCGTGACGGCCAGTTTGTCGACACCGTCAGCATGGCGCGCCTGCGCCAGTCGGCTTAGCCCAGGGCAAACGCCACCGCAGCCTGCGCATGCAGCTCGGTGGTGTCCAGCAGCGGCAAGTCGCTGTGCTCGGGTTTGATCAACAGGCTGATTTCCGTGCAACCGAGGATGATCGCCTGGGCGCCGCGTGCGGCCAGGGACTCGATCACACCTTGGTAGACCTTGCGTGACGCATCGCTGATCACGCCGACACACAATTGCTCATAGATGATCCGGTGCACGGCCTGTCGCTCGTCCGCCTCGGGCACCAGCACGGTCAGGCCCTGGGCCGCCAGGCGCGATTTAAGGAAGTCCTGCTCCATGGTAAACGCGGTGCCGAGCAGGCCGACAGTCAGCGTGCCGGCTTCCACGGCCGCTGCACCTGCAGCATCGGCGATGTGCAGGAACGGAATCGACACCGCCGCTTCAATGCGCGGCGCCACCAAATGCATGGTGTTGGTACACAGCACCACACACTCGGCGCCACCGGCTTGCAGACGGCGCGCGGCATCTTCGAGGATCAGTGCGGTGTCATCCCAGCGGCCGGCGTGCTGGGCCTGTTCCACCGGGCCGAAGTCCACGCTGTACATCAACAGTTGCGCCGAGCGCAGCGGGCCGAGCTGGTCGCGCACGCGCTGGTTGATGATGCGGTAATACTCGGCGCTGGACTCCCAGCTCATGCCGCCGATAAGGCCGATGGTGCGCATGCGATGCTCCTGACAAGGAAAGTCACTTCACCTTACCCATCGGGCGGGGATTAGTCATACGCAGTTGGCCGCGAAATGACCGGTGCAGTTTCACATGTCCAGGTTGACCCAACCCGGCTTGGCTTCCTCCGGCGCCACCGCGTTGATCCGCTTGCCGGTCGTCCGCTCCACGCGCCGCGCCACCTCCGGGTCATCGGCAAAGGGTATCAGGCTGGCGTCGTCCAGACTTTTGTCCGACTGCCCGCGCAAGCAATACTCCACCGCGCCGTACAGGCACACCACCATCAGCAGGCCCCACATCTCAGGCGATCCGCGCATCGAGCTGCGCCATTTTCAAGTCCGCGACTCGCACCGTGCGCCAAGTGTTGTAGGCCATCAGCACCATCCCCGTAAGAAAGAACACCCCCCCGGCAAACCGCACCACAAACCCCGGATGGCTGGCCTGCAAGGCTTCGACAAAGGAATAGGTGAGGGTGCCGTCATCGTTGACCGCCCGCCACATCAGGCCCTGGGTAATGCCGTTGACCCACATCGACGCGATGTACAGCACGGTGCCGATGGTCGCCAGCCAGAAATGCAGGTTGATCAGCGGCACGCTGTGCATTTGCTCGCGCCCGAACACTTTGGGGATCATGTGGTACAGCGAGCCAAAGGTGATCATCGCCACCCACCCCAGGGCGCCGGCATGTACATGGCCGATGGTCCAGTCGGTGTAGTGGGAGAGGGCGTTGACGGTCTTGATCGCCATCATCGGCCCCTCGAACGTCGACATGCCGTAGAACGCCAGGGACAGCACCAGGAAGCGCAGGATCGGGTCGGTGCGCAACTTATGCCAGGCGCCGGACAAGGTCATCATGCCGTTGATCATCCCGCCCCAGCTCGGCGCCAGCAGAATCAACGACATGGCCATGCCCAATGATTGCGCCCAATCCGGCAGGGCGGTGTAGTGCAGGTGATGCGGGCCGGCCCAGATATACAGGGTGATCAACGCCCAGAAGTGCACGATGGAAAGACGATAGGAGTACACCGGGCGTCCGACTTGTTTCGGCACGAAGTAATACATCATCCCCAAAAAACCGGTGGTCAGGAAAAACCCTACGGCGTTGTGCCCGTACCACCACTGCACCATCGCATCGGTAGCCCCGGAATACACCGGGTAGGACTTGAACCAATCCACCGGGATCGCCAAATGGTTGACCACGTGCAACATGGCGATCACCAGGATAAAGGCGCCGAAAAACCAGTTGCCCACGTAAATATGTTGGGTTTTGCGTCGCACCACGGTGGTGAAAAACACAATGGCATAGGCCACCCAAACCACGGCCATCCACACCGCGCCGGAGAACTCGATCTCGGCGTATTCCTTGGTGGTGGTGTAGCCCAGCGGCAAGCTGATCAGCATGATCACGATCACCGATTGCCAGCCCCAGAAGGTAAAGGCTGCCAGAGTGTCGGAAAACAAGCGCACCTGGCAGGTGCGCTGTACCGCGTAGTAGCTGGCGGCAAACTGCGCGCTGCCGGCAAAACCGAAGATCACCAGGCTGGTGTGCAAGGGCCGCAAACGGCCGAAGGTGGTCCAGGGCAAATCCAGGTTCATTTCCGGCCACACCAATTGCGAGGCGATCCACACGCCCATGGCCATGCCCACCACGCCCCAAATGATGGTGGCGATAACAAATTGGCGGACGACTTTATAGTTATAGGCCTGCCCGATTGTTGCTGTGTTCATGCTCAGTCCTCCCACGGTTCCAAGTGGCGGCACTGTAGGAAACGTAGATAAAACAAAACAGACTCAGAGGTACTTCATTGGAGCGGATCAGTTGCCAAAATGCCCTACAGGCTATGAAGTGTTGTTTTACACACGCCAATAGGTTTTGCTGAGTGCGGACCCGATAATAATATTTCATAGTTGTGCGGCCCTCATAAATACTATTGTTCTGGATGAATGCCATGACTTCGATAAGCAACGTTCAAGCCGCTCGCTCTAACGATGATAACTATCTGGGTGCCGATCGCATTATTGACACGCTGACGATCACAGCTGTTATTGACAACCAAGACTGGGCGGGTACCGACGACTCAATTTATGTGTCCATGGGGCACGGCGGCCATACGCAGTTTTTTTGCGATGCGCCGAGGGTCGGGCAAGTCATTACGGTAGGTATTGATATCGAGAGAATGTTCGGTCGTCCTTATATCTCTCTCGCAGAAATTGATAACATCGCATTTGTACAGCATCCACAGCAGGTCACCACTGTCGGAGCAGTCCTGAGTATATGGACATTCCGCGCGCCCAGGTCTCACCCACTGGCCTCCGATGACTGGAAGCTTGATTCCGTGCTTATCACCGCCAATGACATTTACACTAATACATCATTCAAACACGTTGATCAGTGGTTGCGGAACGCCTCTGAGCATCAACAGCAAGTATGGTCCGGACATGTCAATTTTTCTAGTTGGAGGAACTCCGATTACAAGCCTGTCGATATTAATTCTCAGACTTTTCCGATAAGGTGGATGCCTTTTATTGGAGACTTGACGCATTGGCGCTGCTATGACCCTTCAAAAATCGAAGGGGTCGGTCAATTAGTCGGTGTCGTGGATGGCAGACTCATCGGTCACCAATTAAAAACACGCACTAGTGAGGCGCTGTCACCCAATAGCCAGGGGAATAGTTTTACCTGGGTATATACACCTGAAAGCGCCATTATCTATAAACGTTGGGAGCATAGTGATCGAACCGGCTATGTAAGGCATAGCCAATTGGGGAGTGGACGGCCTGTTGTCTGTGCTGGGGAGTTCAGGGTGACTGAAAACAACATGGATCACGTGATTGCTATGGTCAACGACGCTTCAGGGCACTACAAACCGGATGGTGGAGCCTGCCTGCAGTATGTCGCGGAGAAGTTCGAAGCCCTTGGCGTCAGTACGGCTTATACCCAATGGGAATGGCGAGGTGCTGACAGTTAAGTAAGAAGCGCCGGTCACTGCACTTCGTTGCCTTATAGGCATTAGTCGCACGACCGGCCACCACATCTGCCATGATCAGGCTTCGCAACCTGGCTCACCCAAGGAAATCCGCAATGGACGATGTTCAGCAACTGGGCGAGATGCTTCGTCATTACGCCGACAGCGAAGCGCATAAAAAACAGCAATTCGATGTGCAGTCTGCCCGTTGGACGCAAAAGCTCGATGAGTTGTTTGGTCAGATCGAGCAGTGGCTTGCGCCGGTAAAGACGGTCGGCTTGCTGGAGGTGCATCGTGAAGCCTATGTCGCCAGTGGGCCCAGCGTGCCGGTGGAGGCATCGACCTTCAAGACCGAGAAACTGACCGTGAATATCACCGGCAAACCGGTGGAATTCGTGCCGGACGTGATGGGTGTGGGCGGGTTGATCTCCGTGTCGGTCATGGGCTTGACCGCTGCGCGGCACGGCAGCGTTTCGCTGGTGCTGCCGGCGGACAAAAACGATTGGCTGTGGAAGAAGACCAATGGCCTGAAAGACGCGGACACCTTTGGTTTCGACGCGAATTTCCTGGCCTCGCAGTTGCAGAGCCTGATTCCACGCGAACGCGTCTGAACTGTCGGT
Organism: Pseudomonas sp. IPO3749; assembly: GCF_013386605.1. Classification (NCBI taxonomy): domain Bacteria; kingdom Pseudomonadati; phylum Pseudomonadota; class Gammaproteobacteria; order Pseudomonadales; family Pseudomonadaceae; genus Pseudomonas; species Pseudomonas sp. IPO3749. The sequence goes on from NZ_JACARN010000107.1 coordinate 12,679, forward strand.
TGTGGCAAGCCCGCTCACCACAAGGG